>NZ_SMKJ01000212.1:0-12874 GCF_004348615.1 Micromonospora sp. KC207 | reverse complement strand
GACTCATGACCCCATCCTGGGCCGTCACGACGTCTACAGCAGTATTCAACGCTTCTCGATCCTGAACTCGCCCTGTCCGGCGGACTTGCTATGAACCGCTGGCCTCAACTCACCCTGACAGACAGGGCGCCGACGCTGTCCGTCCTGCGGGGCCAGCTCGTCGGACAGCCTCGGCACCGGCCCTCCTCATCGCGCCATGGGCTACGGGAGGTACCACCATGGGGACATTTCAGTCGGAAGCGGCAAGTCGTCTGCCGCTTCGTCCTCCGGCACTCCAGGTCACTGATCTTCCGGCAGATGACACGATCATCGGGGCGCGGCACTCCATAGGCTGAATGAGGCCATGGGCGAAACGCTCTTGGCCTCATGGACAAAAGGCCGTTGAGCGCCATATTCACTGCAGAGACATCCGCCACCTAGCCCCAGATCGCTCGGCAGGCACCGACCAGCGTCCCGGCACTGTCCTGGCTCCAGCCATGGGATGAGCGTTACTCCTTCAGTCATCTCAAGAACCTCGCGTAGGAAGGGCTGACGTCGGTGCCGGTGACCGATCGTCTTTCATCTTCGATGCATCGGCCAGCTGACATCGAGCGCGTAGACGCTCACGTCAAACTGCGGTGTAACTTCTGCGGCCCAGCGCCGCATGTCGTCGAGGAGTTCCTGCTTATCGGCATACTTCCGCGGGCCGGAGGTCCGTTGTTCGGGCGGAACCCAGTACACGAGGTAGATGCCGTGCCGCTGCCTTGCTGCCGCGAGGTATCGCTGTACCAGCTGAGTTCGCAGTGCGGTGGGCAACTCGTTGTTGCTGGCGAGCTTCGCCTCGATGATCGCTTCGGCAACTTCGATGGGCGCGGTGTTGGTCGGCGCGCCCGCGCTCAGGTCACACCCGCCCGTCCGCAGGCGGGTGGTTGTAGAGGACGCGTCATAGCGCTCGGCCGCCCGAGCGACCGGCCAGCCCTCGTCCACGATCAGACGCGCCAAACGAAGACGTGCACGAGGCGTCAAAGCAGCGTTAGCGTGGGACACGAAGGCCTCCTGGTTGGCGGAGCGGTTCCTAGACAGCTCCACTCCACAACCGGAGGCCTTCGTCATCACGTCTATCTACGTCGTGTCATCACACGACCTCAAACAACTTCCCTGGGCAGTACATCTAGCCTGGGCCGGCGCGGGTCAGGCCATCGGGGTGACCCGCGCCGGCCAGGCCTCACTCCTCGGCCCACATCCCGGGGAAGCGTGCCCGCACCAGCTCGATTAGACCCGGGTCGACTTGCTGGATGACCCGGACGACGGGCGGGCCGTCCAACCCCCAGAGCACATACATGCTGAGCACGTAGGAGACCTCGCGCTTGTCCGGGCCGGAGTAGTCCAGGAGGTCACGGCAGAACAGGCAGAAGCGCTGGACCAGGTCACGGTCGAGGTCGACCAGGCCGAGGTCGCGGATCAGCGGACCGACGGCGTGCGTCGCGTATTCGAACTGGTCTACCGGTTGCGGCATCCGGTCGGCGTCGATTGCGCGTTGCAGCTCGGTGCAGACCAGGTCCGCGATCTGCTCTCGAGCTTCTGGGAAGTGTCGCCACGCGAGGTCTCCTACTGGGCCGAAAGCCCAGGGCTGAGTCGACATCCACTATCTCCAGGCGAGTCATTAGCGTCAGAAGAGGAACCTCCGGCCGTCACCGGTAGAGGTGGACTCTACCGGCGACGGCCCGAGTCGATGCTCGGCGGTGCAGGTCAGGCTGGTGGCACTACGAGAACCTCACCGTCAGTACCGCGAAAATAAGCGTAGCCACTATCCGTGCTCCCTATATAGCCGCCACACGCCGGGGAGCCAAGGCTGCAAAGGACCTCGTTGAGCGCAGCCCCAGGGTTGTCCGACGCAAACGCCTTGCCGACCTCGTAGATCAGGACGAGGTCACCCAAGACGCTCAGCATGCTCGCGACGCCGGCCAGCCTCGGGCCACCGTCAGGGCTGATCTTGATGGTCTTCCCGTTCCGCCTCTGGATGTCGAACTTCGTCCCCGTGATCTCCCGCACCGAGTAGGCCTTCGCCCCTTCTTCGATGTTCTTCTTCGCGGCGGCGAGCATTTCCCGCCCCTGGGCCGTGGAGGTCACGTTGGCCATGAACCTTCCGCTCGTGTCCTTGGTCTGGAGCGACGACCACAACTCTCTGGCCTCGCCCAGGGCAATCTGCCGCTCGCGATCGGTCAGCAAAGGGGGCTGACCTTTACGCCGCGCATTGCGGTCGTCTTCGAGAAGGTCGGTGAGTCCTTTAAAGACATTTGCAGCCTTTTCGTAGTGCCACTTGGAACCCACCTGCTGCCCTGACATGATCTCGATCCGCACGGCCGTCCCGACCTTGCCGTCCCCCTTCCAGCGCTGCGAAACCTCCCGATTGTAGATCTGATTCAGATAGCCCTGAAGCCTGGGGCTCTTGACGGTCGGAGCTTTGGCCTTTTCCCTTTGCTCGGCGTAGTGCCTCAGCAGCCTTTCGTTGTAGGCAGCTGTGGTCTCCTCTTCCCACTTCTGTCCGCTGGGGTCCGACAGCGTGGTGGGGTTGTTGTTGGCGTACGTGTAGCTGTTCCACTGCTGCGGGTCGGCGAGATCCTGGATTGGATCGACCGAGATGAACCGCCCCAGAGCCGGGTCGTACTCCCGGGCGCCGAGGTGGGTCAGACCGACCGGGTCGGTGTCCCCGCCGACGAACCCGCGGGTGGTTGGCCATGCCGGCGTGCTGCCTCGGGTGCCGCCGTAGGGCAGTTGGCGGCGGAGGACCGTTGCCTGCGAGGCGCTGTTGACGGCGGTGTGCTGGGTCCCCTGGTGGTCGGTGTAGAGCCAGGTGAGTCCGTTCGGATTCCGGGAGGCGACGGTCTTGCCGGCGAAGGTGTAGTACCGCGTCCCGCTGACGACCGAGTTGTTGTCGCGGCGGATGTCCTGCCCGGGCAGGTACAACGTGGTGCCGGTCGCGTCGCGGCGGAGCAGGCGAGCTCCGCCGGCGTCGTAGATGACCGACTGCAGCAGGCTGGCGCCCGCGGTGACGGTCGCGAGTCGCCCTTCGGCGTCCCAGGTGAGGTTCTGCGATCCGGCGCCGGTCGTGCAGTCGTTGGCGCCCGCGGTTGCCGGGCGGCACGCCATGTTCCCTGCGGCGTCGTAGCCGTACTTCTGGGTGACCGTGGTGGTGCCTGCGGTGGTCACCTGGTCGACGGCGTGCGGACGCACGGCGTTGGCGCCGGCCGTCGGAACGCCGTAGGTGCGGGTGGTGTCACCGTTGCTGGTGTGGTTCACCTCCTGCCGGCGGTTGCCGATTTCGTCGATCGTCCAGTCCAGCCAGTACGGTGCCGGCCCGCCCAGGTTGGCCACGGAGGGGCCGGTGCCGCAGGTGACGCCCGCCTTCGGCGTCCATGCGCTGGTCAGGCGGCGCAGCGCGTCGTACTGGAAGCATTGGGTGTCGGCGGAGCCGACTTGGGGATTGTCGGCGATGGAGGTGATGTTGCCGGTGTCGTCGTAGCTGTAGTTCCGGTTTGACACCGTCCCCGTTGCCGTCTCCGGCTTGACCGACGTGTGGGTCACCCGGCGGGTGGTGAGGTCGTAGTAGGTGGCGTCCTCGACGTACGCCCCGCCGGCAGTCTTGCGAGTGGTGATGGTCGGCTCGCCGTACGCGGTGTACTGCTGGCCGATCACGTAGCTCGCTACGTTGATGGCGCTGGTGTCCAGCGATGTTGGCAGACCGGTAATGGAGTCGTAGTCGGTGGTGACGGTTTCCGCTGTGAGGCCGCCAAGGGCCGGGTAGGTGACCGACGTGGGACTGCCGTCGTATGGCGAGTACCCGTACCCGTAGGACCATGTCCCCGACAGGCCGGTGCCCTCCCCAGCCGGAATTACATAGTTCACGCCGGTGGGCTGGTAGCGGGTGTTGAAGCCGCTGACCCGCCACCTGTAGATGTTGGTGACCGCATTCGGGTAGTCGTAGCGGTAGGCCTCCGTCAGGTGGCCCTTCGCTCTGGCGGTCGAGCCGGTGTAGAGCTTGTCGTACTTCCACTCCGCCCGCAGTGCGCCGGTCGCCGAGTCGTCGCGGAGCCCAGTCTTGCGGCCCAGCGAGTCGTAGCTGTACCAGATCACCTCTCCGCGCGCGTCCGTGGTTTTTTCGAGTTCGTCGTACTCGTTGTATTGGCTTTGCGAGGTGCCCTTGTCCGGGTCTGTGATGCGGGTGACCCGGCCCTTGACGTCGAAGGCATACGACCACGTGTCGCCGAGGTGGTCGGTGACCGCTGTCAGCTTGTCCTTGGGGTTGTAGGTGTACCAGGTGGACTGGTAGGGACCGTTGACCCCGCTGGCGGTGGTGTGCTGACGCAGCTCGACGGTACGGCCCATGATGTCGGTGACCGTCGTTGTCGGGGTGCCACCCGCTGGGGGCGTGACCTTGGTCAGGTCACCCTCGTAGCTGGTGGTTGTCCGCCACTTCTCGACGAGGTTGGTGACTCCGTCGGTGCCGAAGAAGATCTGTGCCGTCGGCCGGTTGGCGCCGTCGAAGACGGTCTTGTTCACCGACGGCACCGACCATTCCGGCTCCCACCAGAGGGTTCCGGACGGGGTGCCGGGCTCGGCGTGTGCCCCGTAGGTGGTGGCGCCGCGGCCCAGTTTGTCGTAGATCGTGTCGGTCACCACGATCCCGCCGCCCACACCGGCCGTCTGAGTCTGTCGCTCACGCATGAGGGAGTCGAGGATGTTGTAGGTGACTCGGTACCCGCCACCGGCGTGCAGGGTCTTGGTGGTGGTGTACGGGTAGGCGTCGCGGTTCGGCGCGAAGGTGTAGGTGTATTCGACCGACGGGCTCGATTCGTGGCCGATGTAAGGCCACCCGATGTTCCACACCCGCCAGTTTCGGCCCAGCGCATCGTAGGCCACGTCCACGACGCCGCCGTTCGGGTCCGTCGTGCGGGTGACGTTGCCCCGGTACGGCTCCCGCTGCTTGGTGGTCACCCAGTTGTACGGCGCCGGGCCGGTGATCTGCTCCTGGGTGACCGGGCCGCCGCTAGCCGGGGTGTACGCCGTCGTCGTGGTGTTGCCCTTGACGTCGGTGTTGGTGACGGTGCGACCGAAGGCGTCGAAGGTGCTCTGCTTGGTGGTCTGCCAGATCGTGCCGCCGGTCGGGGACCAGTCCTTGAGCCTCTCGGTCCGGGTCACCGTCCCGTCGACGGGTGCCGTGTCGACGCTCGTGGCGCCGTCGTAGTAGTAGCGTGTGTCGGCGACGACATGGTCGATGCTGGTCGGCGCCGTACCGCAGGGCAGCGCCGTCATGGTCGTCTGCTTGATGGCCTTGACCAGGTTCGCGCCGGTGGCACGATTGTAGGTAACGGTAACGCACTTCTCGTCGCCGCTCTTGGCGGTGTCGCCGTCCTCCTGAGTGCGGTCGATTGTGCCGTAGGTGTCGGAGAACCAGTTCTCGGTACGTGACGTGCGCCAACCGCGCGCGCCGCCGACGCCGAGGGCCTCGGCCGCATAGCTGACCCTGGTCCCGGTGAAGCGAGCCGTCACGGTGTCGCCGTTGATCGTGCGGGTGGCGGTCGCCGCGGACATCCAGGGCACGGAAACGCTCTTGGAGACCGGCTCCGACGTGTCCCCGTTGTAGACAATTTCTTCGCGCACCATGCCCGCGAACTGGTCCTCGTCGTACACGGTCTCGGAGCCCAGCGAGGCCGGGACGGTGACCGAGCGGGTTCCGCCGGCGGGTGCGAGCCGGTCACCGTGCATGCCGCGCAGGTAGCGGGTCTCGGTGAGGGTCTGGTCGCCTGGATCCCCCACTCGGGTCCGTACGGTGGCGTAGCCGCGGAACTGGTCCCAAGTTTTGCGGTCGGTCTTGGTCAGGCCGTCGTCGTCGGCGTAGTGCCAGGCCGGCGCCCCGACATACTCGTAGTGGGTGTACTTGTTGGGCGCCGGGTGGCCGGTCTGCCAGGTCGGCAGGTCCGACTCGGAGACCGACTTGATTCGGTGCTTGTGCCACCACTCGGTCATCAGCGCCTTGCCCGTCGGGTCGTCGGGGTCGGGCACGAGCACCGGGTAGCAGCGCATGGTGTTGGTGTTGGGCGCGGAGGGCAGGTTGCTCGACGAGCACTCCGGGACGTCCCAGTCGATGTCGATCTTGGCGCCGGTCTCGGTGACGATCTGATCGAGCCGCTGCCAGTTGTTTGAGGTGTTGTGAGCGGTCAGCACTCGATTGGGCATGGAAACTGGGGTGAACGTCACCGGCGGCAACGTTATCGCGGTGCCGACCAAACCCGTGTGCACGATCTTGTCAAGCCACAGGCCGGCGTGGTCGGAGCCGTCGCCCGTGGGCGGGAACGAGTGCCCGAAGGTCCACGAGTCGACGTCCTGCCAGTCCGGGGTGGCTCGCGTGGTGTCCCAAACGCGGGTGGTTACCTTCGCGAGCCGGCGTGTGGACCAGAACGTGGGCGAGTACTTTCCGGAGCAGCTGGTCCCGGTGCACTCCTGGTCCCACGGGGTGTCGGGCCAGTTCGTGGCGTCGTGGGTCGCGCAAGACGAGGTCACGCAGCGGTCCACAGTGGTGAACAAGACTTGCGCCACCGGCTTGACGGACCGGTCGGTCGGACCCCGGTCCCAGGTTCCGTATTCGATTCGCGCGAGTTGGCCACCCCGGACGTAGGAGGTGGCATCGCTGTCGGTTCGGTTCCGCGCGTACTTGTTGCTTTCCTTGCTGTACCAGTAGGACATCGTGTTGCCGTGGACGTCCACCACGTAGTCGAGGTTCCACCGCCACACCTGGTCGCAGAAGGACGAGCCGAAGGAAGTCTGGTGGCAGGGCTCGCCGGAGTGGTTTCCGGCGACCGGGACGGCCCAGGCGGAATTTGTGGTGGCCGTCTGTCCGGGGAGGCTGTGCAGGCCGAAGAAGTACTGAGTGCCGTCCGCGCCGGTCACTTTCCAGTGCTCGCCGTTGTTGTCGCCGTTGCCGGCGTCGGTGAGCTTCTCGATTCGGGAGGCGTCCTCGTCACGGGCGTGCCAGCCCTTGCCCGACTCGTAGACCAGCTCCGAACCGGTTCCGTTGAGGGAGAGCGTGGCGTTGTCGGATCGCCAACACAGGTCGCCAGTCTTTGTGGTGTTGTTGGCCCCGTTGGCCATGTCGTCGAGGCAGTTGACGTATCGCCGCTCGATGAATCCCGGCGCGTACTCAAAGCCCTCCCCCAGCCAGGACGGCTGGTTGTTGGTCACCTGCGAGCGGCCGTCAACGCTGCCCGATGAGTAAGAAATTTCTACGGTCGGCGCCGGGCCGCCGATCGAGGGCGGCGTCCCCATCCCGTAGGACCAGTTGAAGTCGCCGGCCGACCCGCCTGCAGACCAGGTCGCCGAGGGCGCCAACGAGGTGGCGGTGAAGTCGCCGGCGGCTCCAGAGGGGCCGGCGGCGAGCGCGAGCAGCGTGCCGGTCGGGGCGCTGGTGCCGACGGTCGAACCGGCGGAACGCACCGGCACGTCGGCCGTCACGACACCGTCCCTGCTGTCGTTATGCGACGGCAATGGCGTCGCGCCGCAGCCGTCCGCGCCTGGCCTGGTCAGCGCGCAGTCCGGCAGTCGCCACAGCCGCAGTCGAGACGCCCAGTCGCCGCCGCGGGCATACCGGAAGTCGCGATAGTCCACCGACAGATGTGCTGTCCCAGCCGCCGAGCTTTCGTGATCACCGCTAACTCGGAAGAGCAGGCCGTCCTGCCAGGCGTCCGGCACCGAGGTCCGGTCGAGCAGCGCGATCTGCACGCTCGACAGCCGGTCGCCGCCAGATCCGGCGGCACGCGCCACCGAGATGGGAAGCCGGCCGGCCCGCACCTTCGTGGCCTGCGTCGCACCGACCGGCAGGCTGACACTGGCCGAACCGGCCGACGGCCAGATCGGCGCCGGTGCCGGCACCTGCCGCTGGCGCGTGTACGGCCAAGCCTTCGTCCGTACCGGCCCACCGTCGCGGTCGAGTTTCTCGACCTGAGCGGGCAGATGTGTCGGCGTGGGAGCCGCGTGCGCTGGCGCGCCCGCGAGCACCCCGCCGACGAGCGCTCCGACGAGACTGCCGCGCACCACCAGCCCGACCAGGGTAGTCCCGACGCCGCGTCTCTCCACCGGTCGAGTCGACCGGAGAGCCTTCCTGTTAAGCCTGTCGCCCACCACACGTCCTCACGAATCGAGTTTCATCAGTCAACTCGCACGGCGGTCGGCCAGAGGATGTGGACCTGCCGGCCCACGGTGATGAGCGAGACGGGACAACTCCCCGCTCGCACCACGCGACTCCGGCAATCCCCCGTGTCGGATTGAGTGGGGGGACAGTACACGTGATCACTCATCCTCGGGAAGCCTCCTTGCAGAAGAGCTGAGGTAAGCCTGAGCTGCGGACTTGCTCGCTGAACGGATGATTGACCCCTTGGTGATCGTCCACCTACGTTGTCGCTGATCTTCAACGCCTTGACACGGGGAGTTGCACGTGACGCGACGACGGACTTTGCCTCGTAACTGGGGCAGAGGACTCTTTCCTGACCTCATCCGAGGGCCTCTAGCGGGACTGACCGCAGCGACGCTCACCGCCACCGGGCTGGTTCTCGTGGCCGCGCTGGCCCCGACGCCCGCCCGGGCCGCCACGCCTGAATGCGCAGAGGTCAAGAGCTCTGAGCGGGAAGCCGTGGCGACGGCCACCGCGTGCGGCCGACCGGTGGTGGTTGGCTCGTCGCGGTCGGAGTACACGCAGGTCATCGCCCAGCCCGATGGCCGAATGCAGCTAGAGTCGGCGGTGGAGCCGCAGCGTACGCGACGGACCGACGGCTCGTGGGTCGACCTGGACCTGTCCCTGCAGTCCGGCGCGGACGGTCTGCTGCGTCCGGCAGCGTCGGTGGCTGACGTGGCGTTCTCGGCGGGCGGGGACAAGCCCCTGATCACGTTGAAGCGGGCGGGGCGGTCGCTGACGTTCTCTTGGCCGGAGCGGCTGCCGACACCAACTGTGTCGGGTGACTCCGCGACGTACGCCGGGGTGCTTCCGGACGTGGACCTGGTGGTGCGCGCGACCCGCACCGGCTTCACCCACGTGCTGGTGGTGAAGAGCCCACAGGCGGCGGCCAATCCGGCGGTGCGGGAAATCGTGCTGAAGACCGGCGGCGACGTGTCGGTGTCGCGGTTGGGCGATGGTTCGCTGTCGGCAACGGCGGGTGCGGTCGGGATCGCACGGTCGCATCCGGCGGTGATGTGGGACTCGTCGATGCCGTCGCGGAAGACGCTTGGGGGCCAGGACGCTAACGTAGCGCGGTCGGACGCGGTGGCGGCCGGTGACGGCGCCCGGACGGCGGCCGTGGCGACGCGGGTGAGCCGGGGTGAGCTGCGGCTGGTGCCGGATGCGAAGCTGCTAGTTGCGGCGGCCTATCCGCTATATATCGACCCGGCATGGTCGGTGGGCAGGTCAAAGTGGGCATACGCGACCAGCGACGGGTGCACCAACACCGACTACACGGTCGCCCGGGTCGGCTACAGCCCAGACGGGCCATGCGTCGGGTCACGGTTCCGCTCGTACTTCGAGTTCCCGACCACCAACGGCACCGTGTCGTTGAAGGGCAAGTACATCTACTCCGCGTACGTGCAGATGAGCCTCTACCACTCGTGGTCCTGCGACAACACGCCAGTCAACCTGTACCTGGTTCCGGTAATCAACGCCACCATGAAGGCCTCGTTCTCAGGAATGACGCTGAAGTCGTGGATTACCTCGCTGTCCGGGCATGCCAACAAGGGCACTGGCTGCTCGGACTCCCCGCAGCCGGACATGACCATGAACTTTGGCAACGGCAACACGAGCGTGAAGAATCAGGTCCAGGCCGCCGCCGACGGCAGCTGGAACACGATCACACTCGGGTTCAGCGCCCGGGACTCGGACGGGACCGACGAGTCCACCGGGAACCGATGGAAGAAGTTCACCCCAGGCAAGGCCAAGCTGATCGTCGACTACGACTCCCGGCCAGGCAAGCCGAACAATCTCCAGGTTGCTGAAATTGCCTGCGCCACCACCGGCGTGACCACCATCGGCACCCTTACCCCGACTCTCTCCGCGATCTACCCGGACGCCGACACCACCCAAACCCTGCTCGGCGTATACGAGTGGATCGAGGTGCCCGCGGGCGGCATCGGCACGGTCACCGACACCTATCCAACCCGGTTGGCCGCACCGGCCCAGGTCTCGGCACCGGCGAACGGACGGGGCACCACGGCCGCGGTCACGGTGGCCAAGGACAAGACTTACGCGTTCCGGGTGACTGCCAGGGACCCCGCCCCCTACAATCAGTGGAGCGGCTGGGGTGCATGGTGCCAGCTCAAGGCAGACATCACGGTGCCGCCGGTCACCGTCACGATGGTTACGCCACCGGCCGGGCCCGGCCAGCCCGGCACCTTCACAATCTTCTCGACGGCCACCGACGTGACCACCTTCAAGTACGGCTGGACCTCGCCGCCTACCACCGATGTGGCCGCCACCACGGTCACCGGCGGCAAGGCCGCGACCGTGACCCTGACCGCCCCGAAGTACGGCCTGAACATCCTGCACGCGTCCGGCATCGACGGCACTCTCAACGAGGGCTACGGCAGCATCGAGTTCACCGTCGGCCGCCCGAGCCCGGCCGTCGCCAAGTGGGGGCTGGAGACCTACCCCGGCCAGGCCCAGGCCCAGGCTCTGGCCGACTCGCAGAGCGCGTTCGGTGACACCGACGGGACCGGACCGCTGGTCAACGACACCCCGCTAACCGCCACCAACGTGACCTGGTCCAGCGACACGCACCTTCTGGGTGGCACGGTGGCAACCATGAACGGGAGCACCAGCGAGGCGCAGACGGCCATGCCGGTGATCAACACCAGCCAGTCGTTCAGCGTCGCCGCCTGGGTGCGGTTGTTGGCAATGCCGACTTGGGACATGGTGGCGCTGGTTCAGGACGGCACCGACGCGAACGGCTTCCACCTCGGTACCCGGATGGTCGGTTCGCCTGCCGTGGCGAATTGGTCGTTCAGCATGAAGAACAACTCCGCCCAGTCCAGCCTGACCCGGGCGGCTAACCAGACGATCGCGACCGCTGAGGTCGGCAAGTGGGTGCACCTGGTCGGCGTTTTCGACAAGCCTGCGGGCAAGATCCGCCTGTACGTTGACGGCCAACTGGCCATGGAGTCGGCCGGACCAGCCACGCCGTGGCAGGCCACCGGCCGCTTCGCGGTGGGCCGTGGGTTCGTTGACGGCGCCAAGGACAAGCACTGGAGCGGATCGATTACCGATGTACAGGTCTACGACCGGGTGCTGGTGGACGAGGACTACACCGGATGGTTCGCGCCGGACCCGGAATCGGGCGGCTTCGACGAGCCGGGCATGCTGACCCCCACCCTGGTGGGTCAGTGGGGCTTCGAGGGGGCCAGCCAGTGCTGGATCCAGAACCTCGCGGACACCTGCGAGGCCATGGACGGCACCCAGTTCGGCCGCTGGCTGGCGCTGCAGCGGGGCGCCGATCCCAACGCCGCCGGCAACCGGGACAACGGTCTCGCCCTGGACGGGAACTTCTACCCACCGGAGCAGGGCGGGTGGGACGAGACGACCCAGGAGTGGGCCCGGACGGCGTACAAGAACGGAGTGACCGGGCCGGACGCCGAGGGCAACACGTACACGAATTGGCAATACACCCCGGTGTTGCGGACCGACCAGTCGTTCACGGTGTCGGCCTGGTTGAAGCTGAACGCCATAGACCGTTCCCAAATGATCCTTGCCCAGGAGGGGACAGTCAACAACGGCTTCTACCTCTACTACGGCAACGACAACGGCGGGGAGTGGAAAATCAAGATGCTCAAAGATGCGGCCACCCCCGACGGAGGCACCGGCACGACCATCGCGGCAGCCCCGGCAAAGGACCTCGACGAAACCTGGCACCACTTGGTCGGCGTGCTGGACGTGGGGCACCGCCAGCTCAAGCTCTACGTCGACGGTGACCTGGTGAAGACAGTCGCACTGGACGCGGCCTGGCAGCCGTGGCAAGCCAACGGCCCGCTGCGGATCGGCAGCGGCTGGGGCAACTACAACCCGCTGCATGGCACGGTCGACGACGTCGCCGCGTACCAGGGCGCAATGACCGCCGTCCAGGTCAGGGCGCTGTATAACGCGCAAGTCGTCCGCGACCCAGTGCCGACGGACTAACCTGCCCTGGCGGCGGCCCAGCGGGTCGCCCCGCAGAGACGCCTAACGGCGGTCGGGCATGCCCGACCGCCGTTAGGCGTCTCTCGGCCGGAGGCCGGCGCGGGACTCTTGCCCATGGAATCGGTTGGCGCCGAGGAGGAACGCGGCCAGCAACGCCAGGCCCGCCGGAGTCACGGTCATCCAAGGCGGTGGCGTAGGCGAGTCGGTCGGCGACTGTCCCGGTGTGTCTATCCGGTCTCGGGTGGGTCATGGGGGCGATGCTCGGGTTCGGTCGCCGCATGGCCGGCTCCGAGCTGTTCGAGTATGTCGGAGCTGTCCGGGGCGAGGGCGGGCTTGACGATGTAGTGCTTGTTGGTGACTTGCTCGGTGGCGTGTCCGAGCTGGGCTGCGGCGCGCTTGGCGTCGGCCTCCTTGTCGATCAGGGTGGCGACGGTCTTGCGGAAGGTGTGCGGGGTGACCCATTCGAGGCTGGCGTCGGCGCGAGCTTGACGCCACTGGCGGCGCACGTTCTGGGGAGACAGCCAGGTGCCGCGCCGGGAGGCGAAAATCGCATCGTGGGGGTTCCCTGTCTGTCAGGGTGAGTTGAGGCCAGCGGTTCATAGCAAGTCCGCCGGACAGGGCGAGTTCAGGATCGAGAAGCGTTGAATACTGCTGTAGACGTCGTGACGGCCCAGGATGGGGTCATGAGTC
>NZ_SMKJ01000211.1:0-12945 GCF_004348615.1 Micromonospora sp. KC207 | reverse complement strand
CCCGCCCCGCCGACCTCGGCAACCGGATTACCCGCCCCGCAGGGTGGCGGACCGCCGCCCACCGGGGTCGACGCGGCGTCAGAGCGCGGTGACGTCGGAGACGACGACGGTGACGTTGTCCGGTGCGCCGGCCTGGTGGGCCAGCTTCACCAGTTGCTCGCCGCACTGCTGGCGGTCGCCGTTCATGGCCAGGGCCGCGGCTATCGCGGCGTCGTCGACGTAGTCGGAGAGCCCGTCGCTGCACAGCAGCAGCCGGTCGCCGGCGAAGACGGTGAGCGTGCCGATCGCCGGGGGCGTGTCGGCACCCTGCACGGCCCGGGTCACCAGCGACCGTTGCGGGTGGTGCCGCGCCTGGTCCGGGGAGAGCGTGCCCTGGTCGACCAGCGCCTGGACGAACGTGTCGTCCCGGGTGAGCTGGGTCAGCTCGTTGTCCCGCAGCAGGTAGCAGCGGGAGTCACCAACCTGGGCGAGGACCAGGACGTCGGCGGCGAGCAGGCCGGCCGTGAGCGTCGTACCCATGCCCTCGCGCGCCGGGTCGACGGAAATCGCGGCCCGGATGCGCTGGTTGGCGGTGCTCACCACGGCCCGCAGCGCGTCGGCGGCCCCCTCGGTGGTCGTGGGCGGGTCCAACTCGTCGAGGATGCGAATGACGATCTCGCTCGCCACCTCACCAGCCGGCAGGCCACCCATTCCGTCGGCGACGGCGACCAGGCGGTCACCGGCGAGGGCGGAATCCTCGTTGTTGGTCCGCACGAGGCCGACGTCGTTGAGGATGGCCGAGCGGAGGATCAGCGTCATACGACAAGCTTGCCAAGAAGACCCGCCCGGCGTCTCTACGCGCTCCCGGGTCGGCGCGAAAAGAATCTTGCGGCGGCGCGGGAGGGTCCTGCGGCGGTCCGTGCCGATGACCGGTCAGCGGCGGGGGTAGCGCAGCAGCAGGCTCGCCCAAACCTCCTCGTCGCCGACGGCCGCGTAGCCGTGCGGCACGTCCGAGGTCCAGCGCAGGTGCCCGCCGGGCCCGGCCGTCGACGGAGCGTCCACCGGCCCGGCGCGGAGCTGCCCGGCGAAGACGGTGACGTGCTCGGTGACCCCGGGCTGGTGCGCGGGTGAGAGCTGCCCGACGCCGGGTGCGACCCGCATCCGGTACAGCTCGTACGTCGCCTCGGCCTCGGTGAACACCTCCAGCAGGGTTGCGCTCACCGCCGTTCCGCGCACCGTGGGGGTCGCGGCCGGCCCGGAGAGCGCGGCGGTCAGCGGCACCCCGAGTTGGGCGGTGACGGCGTAGAGCGTCTCCAGGGTGGGGTTGCGGGTGCCGTTCTCCAGGCCGGAGAGGGTGGCCTTTCCCACCCCGGCCAGTCGGGCCAGAGTGGACAGTGACATCCCGCGCTCCTCGCGCAGGGCACGCACCCGGGCACCGACCGCGCCGGCCTCCGAGGCTGCCTGTTCCCAGGCTGGTCCCGGGGTTGGTGCTAACGACTCCATCCCGCTATCGTGCTACACGCTTCCGTTCCGTAAACGGAACGGCAAGGGGGGAGAGTCGTGACCGGTCTGCTGCAACCCGTGCTCGCCGGTGTGGTGACCGCGCTCGTCGGCTTCGCCAGCTCGTTCACCGTCGTGCTCGCCGGGCTGCGCGCCGTCGGCGCCGACGAGCGCCAGGCCGCCTCGGGGCTGCTCGCCGTCAGCGTCGCGTCCGGCCTGTGCGCGGTGTGGCTGGGGCTGCGACACCGGCTGCCGATGGCGGTCGCCTGGTCCACCCCGGGGGCGGCGCTGCTGGTGGCCACCGGTCCGGTCCCCGGCGGCTGGCCGGCCGCCGTTGGCGCGTTCGTGGTCTGCGGGGCGCTGATCGTCGCCGCCGGCCTGTTCCCGACCCTCGGCCGGGCGGTGGCCGCGATCCCCGGCCCGATCGCCGCCGCGATGCTGGCCGGTGTGCTGCTGCCGCTGTGCACCGCGCCGGTCCGCGCCCTGGTCGAGGTGCCGAGGCTGGCCGCGCCGGTGGTCGTCACCTGGCTGGTCCTGCACCGCTTCGCCCGCCGCTGGGCGGTGCCCGCCGCACTGCTGGCGGCGGCGATCGCCATCGCCACGACCACGCCGGGCGGGGTCGGCGCGTACAACCTGCACCCGGTGTTCGTGCTCACCGCGCCCGAGTGGACGGTGCCGGCGGTGGTCGGGCTGGCAGTGCCGCTGTTCCTGGTCACCATGGCCGCGCAGAACGTCCCCGGGATGGCGGTGCTCACCGGGTACGGCTACCGGCCCCCGCTCGGCTCCGCGCTGCGGGTCACCGGCCTGGCCAGCGCGATCGGTGCCCCGGCCGGTGGACACGCGGTCAACCTGGCCGCGATCACCGCCGCGCTGGCCGCCGGCCCGGACGCCCATCCGGACCCGGAGCGCCGCTGGGTCGCCTCGGTCACGGCGGGGGTGGGGCTGGCCCTGCTCGGCCTCGGGGCGGGCGTCGCCACCGCCCTGGTGCTGCTCTCCCCGCCCGTGTTGATCGAGGCGGTGGCCGGGCTCGCGCTGCTCGCCGCGCTGGCCGGGGCGGTGTCGGCGGCGGTCGCCGACCCGGCGACCCGGGAGGCGGCAGTGGTGACCTTCGTCGTCACCGCCTCCGGGGTGAGCCTGCTCGGCGTCGGCGGCGCGTTCTGGGGGCTGCTCACCGGCTGGCTGATGCTGCTGCTCCTGCGCCGCCGTCGCGAGACGCCGCCTACCGAGCCGGCCCCGCCGTCCGCCGAGTCGGCCCAACTCGCCGAGCCGGTCCCGTCGCCTGCCGAGTCGGCCCAACTCGCCGAGCCGGTCCAGCCCGCCCGGGCCGCCGAGGCGGCTCCGGCTCGGCGGGCTGGGGACTAGATCGACTTCATGCCGGCGACATTGCGGTGTCCCAAAGCAGATATCCCCGCGATGTCGGCGACTTGGAGTCGATCAAGGCCGGCTCCGGCCAAGGCCGGCTCAATCAAGGCCGGTCCCGATCAAGGGGCCCTGCCGGGGTCACTCCTCGGCGGGGAGGGCTGCGGCGA
Organism: Micromonospora sp. KC207; assembly: GCF_004348615.1. Lineage (NCBI taxonomy): Bacteria > Bacillati > Actinomycetota > Actinomycetes > Micromonosporales > Micromonosporaceae > Micromonospora > Micromonospora sp. KC207. Next base: position 9,937 of record NZ_SMKJ01000211.1, on the reverse strand, counting down.
GGACGTCGAGGCGTACCCGGCCGTCGGCGACGGCGGCGATCTGGTCGGCCAGCACGTAGACCGCGCCGGTTGGGGCGCGGTCGGTGGAAACCTTCAGATAGCCGGTACGCAGCAGGCGGGCGGCCAGGTCGGCCGGGACGTCCGGCTCCTCGACCGCCGCCGACTCGATCAACTCGTCCAGGCTGCCGCCCGGGTCGGCGGTCGGCGCCTGCATGGTCACCGCGTACGGGTCGCCCCGCTGGACGAGGTCCACGGTGCCGATCTCCGCCCCGGTCACGTCGACCACGGGCATGCCGGTGGTGACGCGGGAGATGCCCGCCTGCTGATCCGTGCCCTGCTGATCCGTGCCCTGCTGCTCCATTCCGGGGCGGTTCCCACCCCGCCGCCCGACTAAACGCCCCGCCGGTCAGGCCCGGCTGGCCCGTCCCGACCGCCCCGGTCGGGCCCGACTGAACGCCGCCCGGTCAGGCCCGGGTGCCCGGGGTCGGGAGCCAGGAGCCCGGCGGTCGGGGCGACAGCTCCCGCCAGCCGTCCGCCCCGGCGAGCAGCGCGCGGACGGTCTCCTCGGCCTCCTCCGCGCTGGGGTGCTCGTAGAACTGGGAGACCCCCTCCGCGCCGCCGGCGCGCTGCTCGACGTGCCACCGGTCGCCGTCCACCCGGAGGAAGACGTCCCGCCGCGCCAGTCGCCCCCACTTGCCGTTCCACCAGTGCTTCCGCTGCTCCATAGCGGGACTCTATCGAACATGTGTACGAGGCGGTCCGGCCCCCACGGGAATCGCGTGGGGGCCGGTGTGCAGGTGGGTGTCAGCGCGCGGCCGGGGGCTCCGGGTTGTGGCCGAGCACGTCGTCCAGGGCGCCCCGCTGCTGGCCCGGGGTGGTGTGGCCGGCGGCCACCAGCGCGTCCCGGATCTCGGTGAGCAGCTTGACCTCCTCGCTGGGAGCCGAGGGCGGCGGCTCCTCGCCGCGCTTGCGCCGCTCGGCCAACTTGTTCATCGGGTAGACGACCAGGAAGTACAGCGCCGCCGCGGTGAGCAGGAAGGTGATCACCGCGTTGACGAAGGCGATCCAGTCGAAGGCGATGCCCCGGAACTTGGGGGCCGTGCCGGCCAGACCCTTGTCGCTGCCGGTGATCAGCAGCACGAAGACGCGGATCAGCGGGTCCAGGAACGACTTGGTGAGCTGGGTTACCACGCCCGTGAACGCGGCGCCGATGACGACGCCGACCGCGAGGTCGACGACGTTCCCGCGCATGATGAAGTCTTTGAAGCCCTTGAGCATCCGTTTACTCCCGTGGGTCCGGTTTACCGTCGGGGGCGACCTATTCCCCCCGGGGATGCTCCAGGAAAGCACCAGCCTCCCGAGCCGCCAAGCCCGGGTCGCCGGCGCGGATGGCGTCCACCAGCCGGGCGTGGTCGACGTACCGCTCGGGCTCCAACGCGTCGCCCATCGCCTGGGTGATCGTGCTGCGCAGCGCCACGCCGACCGACGCGTACAGCTCGGCGAGCATGCCGTTGTGCGCGGCGGCCACCACCGCCGTGTGCAGGGCCGCGTCGGCCTCGACGAACTCGTCGACCCGGCCCGCGTGCCAGGCGGCTTCCCGGGCGGCGAGCGCGCCGTCGAGGGCGGCCAGGTCGTCGGGGGTACGCCGCAGCGCGGCTAGCCGCGCCGCCTCCACCTCGAAGGCGCGGCGCACCTCGACCACCTCGGCCATCCGGTCGTCGGTGAGTCGGCGGGCCACCACGGGGCCCAACTCGTCGGTCGACACGACGTACGTCCCGGAGCCCTGCCGGCACTCCAGCACCCCGGAGTGCACGAGGGCGCGGACCGCCTCGCGGACCGTGTTGCGCCCCACCCCGAGGGTGGCGACGAGCTGTGGCTCGGTGGGGATGCGCCCACCCACCGGCCACTCGCCACCGAGGATGCGCGCCCGGAGCTGCTCGATCGTCTGCCGGATCCGCTGGCCCCGGGGCGGCGGGGGCGCGGAGTCAACCGACGGTGGCACTGGTTACATCACCTGCCCAGAATTCATCCCATGATTGTAGGTTGAAGGTCATGACCCCGCCACCGACCGCCATCGCCGAACCCACCACCGGGATCGCCCGGCCCCGACCGACCGTCGACGTGGCCCGGGACCCGGCTCCGGCCCCCGCCCTGAAGCCCGGGCGGCGCGCGGAGCGGCCGGTGACCGGCGGGCTGCTGGTGCTGGTCGGCATGCTGCTGGTCGCCCTGAACCTGCGCGCCGCCGTGACCAGCCTCGGTGCCCTGCTCGGCGAGGTCCGCACCGGCCTCGGGCTCTCCGGGGCGATGGCGGGGCTGGTCACCACCCTGCCGACGATCGCCTTCGCCGGGCTCGGCGCGCTCACCCCCTGGCTGGTCCGCCGGTACGCCCCGGCCCGGGTGCTCGTGGTCGCCATGACGGCCCTGGCCGTCGGGCAGGTGCTGCGCGTGGTCACCGACTCCGCGCTGGTCTTCGTGGCCACGAGCGCGCTGGCGCTGGCCGGCATCGCGGTGGCGAACATCCTGCTGCCGATGCTGGTGAAGCAGCACTTCCCGCACCGTACCGGGCTGGTCACCGGCGCGTACACGATGGCGTTGACGGCGGGCACGACGGTGGCCGCCGCATCGGCGGTGCCGGTGGCGCACGCCTTCGGGTCCTGGCGGGCCGGGCTCGGGGTCTGGGCCGCGCTGGCCGCGCTGGCCGTACTCCCGTGGGTGCCGTTGGCGCTGCGGGCCCGCGCCGCGCGGCGGGTCGCCGCCCCGACGGCGGTCGCCGCCACCCCGGCCCGGGTGCGACCGGCGCGGACCCGGCTCGGCTGGGCGATGGCGGTCTACTTCGGCGCGCAGTCGCTGAGCGGGTACGCGATCATGGGCTGGCTGGCGCAGCTCTTTCGCGACGCCGGCTTCCGCCCGGAGGCGGCCGGGCTGCTGCTGGCCGGGGTGACCGCGCTCGGCGTGCCGGTGGCGCTGCTGATGCCGGCGCTCGCCGGCCGGCTGCGGACGCTGCGCCCGCTGGTGTTCGGGCTGACCGCCTTCTCCGCCGCGTCCTACCTGGGGCTGGCGCTCGCGCCGCACTCCGGGGCGCTGCTCTGGGTGGCCCTGCTCGCCCTCGGCCAGGGCGCTTTCCCGCTGATCCTCACCACCATCGGGCTGCGCGCCCGCACGGCCGAGGGGACGGTGGCGCTGTCGGCGTTCGCGCAGAGCACCGGGTACGTGATCGCGGCGCTCGGCCCGCTGCTGGTCGGCGTCCTCTACGAGGCGACCGGCGGGTGGACCGCGCCGATCGGGTTCCTGCTCGTCGCCCTCGCCGTGCAGGCGGTCGCGGGCATGGCGATCGCCCGCCCCCGGTTCATCGAGGACGAGCGCTGAGCGGGGCGGTTTGCAGCCAGTGCTGAGTGCGCGGTCAGGAGGAGGCCGGAGTGGGGTCGCCCGCGACGGCCTGCTCGACCGTCGGGTACGTGTGCAGCACCTCGACCAACCCGCTGACCTCCAGGATGCGCAGCACCCCGCGCTGCGGTGCGGCCAGCCGAACCACGCCGCCGGCCTCGTCGCAGCTGTTCTTGGCGCGCACGAACACGGACAACCCGGTCGAGTCGCAGAACGAGACTTCCGTCAGGTCGAAGACGAGGCGGCTGCGGCCCTTGTCCAGCAGGTCCGTGATCTGGTCCTGGAGCTGTGGAGCCGTCGCCATGTCCAGTTCGCCCGCGACCGACACGACGACCACGTCGCCGCGCTGTTCCGTGTGCACCGTCAGAGACATTCGCCGACCTCCTGCTCCTATACCGGAAAACCGTATCCCACGGGCGGCCTCCGGCGCAGAACGGGAGCGACGGGGGTGCGCGTCGTCATGTCGTTGCCGTGTGGCAAGTAGTTCCCCCTACCCGGTGGTAGAGTCCGGCCGACCCAGGCCAGAGGGAGGATGCCATGGCGTTGAGCGCCGAGGAAAGCAGTCGGCTCACCGGTCTGCTCGGCGAGCACGCCGAGCGGATCACCAACCGCTGGACGGAGCTGCTGGCTGCCTCGTTGCGCGGCCGGCTCAGCCAGGCGGAACTTCGTCGCCAGGTGCAGGAGCTGCACCATGCCATGATCGAAGCCGCCCGCAGCGGCGGATTCGACCTGGAGTCCGAGTCGGCCGGCGAGCTGCGGGCCGTGCTGGCCGAGCTGTCCCGGGGCCGGGCCCGACAGGGCTTCACCGCCACCGAGACGGCGACCAGCGTGTACGCCCTCAAGGACGTCATGCTGGAGGTGCTGGAAACCGACACGACGGACGCCCGCACGCTGCGCGACTACGTGGCCTTCTCCTCCCTGGTCGACCAGATGGGGCTGTTCACCTTCGAGAGCTTCGTGCGGACCCGGGAGAGCCTGATCGCCGACCAGGCCGAGCAGCTTCTCGAACTCTCCACCCCGGTGGTCAAGATCTGGGAGGGCGTGGTCGCCGTCCCGCTGGTCGGCACGCTCGACTCGGCCCGCGCCCAGGTGGTGATGGAGCGGCTGCTCCAGACCCTGGTCGACACCAGCTCGCCGTACGCGATCATCGACATCACCGGCGTGCCGGCGGTGGACACCCAGGTCGCCCAGCACATCCTCAAGACGGTGGTGGCCGCCCGGCTGATGGGCGCCGACTGCATCATCTCCGGCATCCGGCCGCAGATCGCCCAGACCATCGTCGCGCTCGGCATCGAGTTCGGTGACATCGCCACCAAGGCCAGCCTCGCCGACGCGCTGCGGCACGTGCTGCGGCTGACGGGCGTGGAGGCCGCGCGCCGCCAGCCGCGCCGGGAGTCCTGATGGAGCGGGTGCCGGTCCTGAAGATCGGCGACATCCTGCTCGTCTCGATCCAGGTCGACATGTCCGACCAGACGGCGGTGCAGCTCCAGGAGGACCTGGCCGAGCGGATCGTCGCCACCGGCTGCCACGGCGTGATCATCGACATCACGGCGCTGGCCATCGTCGACTCGTTCGTCGGCCGGATGCTCTCCACCATCGCCGCCATCTCCAGGGTGCTCGACGCCGAGACGGTGGTGGTCGGGATGCGTCCCGCCGTCGCCATCACCCTGGTCGAGCTGGGCCTGTCGCTCGACGGCATCCGCACCGCCCTGAACGTGGAGCGGGGGATGGGGCTGATCGCGGCGACCCGGGACGACGACCACGGTTACGACGACGCCGACGAGCCGGGCGACCAGCCGACGGACACGAGGTGACCGCGGGCGTCGACCGGGGCCACCCGCAGGCCCAGGCGATCCGGAGCGACGAGGACGTGGTGCGGGTCCGCCAGCTCGTGCGTACGGTCGCGGTGGCGGTCCGGCTCTCCCTGGTCGACCAGACCAAGCTGGTCACCGCCGCCAGCGAGCTGGCCCGCAACACTCTGGTCTACGGCGGGGGCGGCACCGCCGAGGTGTCCATGGTGGACAACGGCCTGCGGCGCGGGGTGCGGATCGTCTTCGCCGACGACGGCCCCGGCATCGCCGACCTGGACCTGGCCCTCACCGACGGCTACACCACCGGTGGCGGGCTCGGCCTCGGCCTCAGCGGCGCCCGCCGCCTGGTCGACGAGTTCGACATCGACACCGGGCCGGAGCGGGGCACCCGGATCACGGTCACCAAGTGGTCCCGATGACCGTCGACGACGTGTCCGACCACGGCCTGTGGTTCCGGGTGGAGAGCGGCAGCGCGGCCAGCGCGGTCCGGCGGGCCGCCGAGCGGCTGGGCGGGCAACTCGGCATCGGCGACGCCCGCACCGCCAACCTGGCCATCGTCGCCGCCGAGCTGACCAGCAACCTGGTCAAGCACGCCAGGGACGGCGTGCTGCTGCTGCGCCCCGTGCGCCGGGGCGGGCGGGCCGGCGTGGAGCTCGTCGCCATCGACTCCGGACCCGGCATGGCCGACCTCACGGTCTCCTTTCGGGACGGGCACTCCACCACCGGCACGCTCGGCATCGGGCTCGGTGCCATCATGCGCCAGGCCGACTGGTTCGACGGCTACTCCCGCTCCGGCCGGGGCACCGTCCTCGCCGTACAGGTCTGGCCGAAGGGGGCCGCCCCGGCGCAGTCCTGGGCCGGCGCGCTGACCCGGCCGCTGACCGGCGAGCCGGTCAGCGGCGACGGGTACGCCGTCCGCGTCGCCGAGGGGCGGCACCAGGTGCTGGTCTGCGACGGGCTCGGGCACGGTCCGCTGGCCGCGTCCGCGACCGACGCGGCGCTGGCCGCGTTCCGGGCCGCCCCCGCCGAGTCGCCGGCCGCGGTGGTGCAGTACCTGCACCGGGCGATGTCGCACACCCGGGGTGCCGCGCTGGCCGTCGCCGAGCTGGACGGGCAGGCCCGGCTGCTGCGGTACGCCGGGCTGGGCAACATCGCGGCCTCGGTGCTCGCCGAGGGCGACCGGCGGCGCGGGTTGGTGTCCCTGCCCGGCATCGCCGGCCACCAGCGACCGGTCGTCCGCGAGTACGAGTACCCCTTCCCCGCCGGGGCGTCGCTGGTGATGCACAGTGACGGGGTGGTGGATCGCTGGCAGCTCGACGACTACCCCGGCCTGTCGGTGCGGGCCCCGCTGGTGCTGGCCGCGACCGTGCTGCGCGACGCAGGGCTGCGGCGGGACGACGCGTGCGTACTCGCCGCGCGGGCGCCCTGGTGACCGGCCCGGCGCGCGGTTCGTCGCTGCTCCAGATGGCACTGCGGGTCGAGCACGACATCTTCCTCATCCGGCAGCGGGGCCGGGAGGTGGCCGAGGCGGTCGGGCTGGAACACCAGGACCAGGTCCGGCTCGCCACCGCGCTCAGCGAGGTGGCCCGGGACCTGCTGCGGATCTGCGGCGGGGCGGACGTCACCTTCGCTGTCGCGATCGAGGCACAGGGGCCGGTCAGCCTGTGGGTGGACCTCGCCCCGGCGCGTCCGCTCCCCGGCGGCCGGTACGAGCCGCAGTCCGGCGCGGTGGCGCGGCTGGTGGACATGCTGAGCGTGGTGGGCCGCGGGAACGATACGGTCGTGAGGATGTCCCGACGTGTCCCGGCCAACGCGCAGGCGCTGACGCCGGAGCGCCTCGCCGAGCTGCGCGCCGAGCTCGGCAGCACCGCTCCGGCCAGCGCCCTCGACGAGCTCGCCCTACAGAACGAGCAGCTCATCGCCGCCCTCGACGAGGTGCGCAGCCAGCGCGACGAACTGGCCGAACTCAACGAGGAGCTACAAGAGACCAACCGGGGCGTGATGGCCCTGTACAACCAGCTCACCGAGGAGTTGGAGGCGACCAACCGGGGCGTGGTGGCCCTCTACGCCGAGCTGGACGAGAAGTCCGCCCAGCTCCGTACCGCCAGCGAGTCGAAGAGCCGGTTCCTGGCCAACGTCAGCCACGAGCTGCGCGCCCCGGTGACCGCGATCATCGGCCTGAGCCGACTGTTGGCCGACTCGGCGTCCGACCCGCTCACGGCCGAGCAGGCCCGCCAGGTGGGGCTGATCCGGGACTCGGCCATCGATCTGCTCGGCCTGGTCAACGATCTGCTCGACCTCGCCAAGGCGGAGTCCGGGCGGCTGGAGCCGAACTGGACCGAGGTGGACCTGCGGGCGGTCTTCGGTCAGCTTCGCGGCACCCTGCGCGCGCTGTCCACCAGGCCGGGCGTCCAGCTGGTGGTGGAGGACCCGCCGCCGCCCGGCACGGTCCGCTCCGACGAGGTGCTGCTCGCCCAGGTGCTGCGCAATCTGCTGCACAACGGGCTGAAGTTCACCGAGTGCGGCGAGGTCCGGCTGCGGGCTGAGGTCCGCGACGGGCGGTGGTGGCTGGCCGTCTCCGACACCGGGGCCGGCATCGCGCCGGAGCTGCACGAGCGGATCTTCGAGGAGTTCTACCAGGTGCCGGGGAACACCCGCGTCGGCGGCACCGGCCTCGGCCTGTCGTACGCGCGGCGGGTGACACACCTGCTCGGCGGCACCCTGGAGCTGACCAGCGAGCCGGGACGGGGCAGCACCTTCACCGTGACCCTGCCCGTGGGCGGAGCGTGACGGTGGAGGGCGGTCAGGGGACCGTGCTGGTCGTCGACGACAGCCGCACCAAGCGATACCTCCTGGTGAGCTGGCTGAGCCGGGCCGGTTTCGCGACGCTGGAGGCGGAGAGCGGCGGCGAGGCCCTGGCCCGGGTCGGGGTGGACCAGATCGACCTGGTGGTGCTCGACGTCCGGCTACCCGACCTGACCGGGTTCGAGGTCTGCGAACGGATCAAGAGGGCCCATCCGGCGATGCCGGTGGTCCACGTGTCGGCGCACGCCGTCGACGTGACCGACCGGGCGCAGGGCCTGACCCGGGGCGCGGACGCCTACCTCGCCGAGCCGATCGAGCCGGACGAACTGATCGCCACCGCCAATGCGGTGCTGCGCTACTACCGGGCCCGGCAACGCGCCGAGCTGCTCGCCGGTCGGCTCAGCCGGCTCGCCGAGACGACCCTCGCCGTCAACTCCGCGCCGAACTTCCCCCGGCTGATGGCCGCCGCGGCGAAAGGCGCGGCGGAGATGCTCGGCACCCCCGTCGTCGTGCTGGCCGAGACGATGGACGGCACCACGCTCGCCGCCGCCACCACCGGCCCCGGCGCGGTTCCGCTGATCCGCCCCTGGCCCATGCCGGCCGACGACGTGCCGATCGGGGCGATCCTGCGGGAGAAGGTGGACCCGGCCGAGTGGGCGGTGCACGACTGGGCCGGTGAGCCGGAGCTGGTCGTCGCGGTCGCCCGGCTGCGCGCCGACCGGTCCCCCATCTACGTGGCGGTGCCGCCCCGGGCCCTGGTCCCGGACGCCCCGGTGGTGCGCCAGCTCGCCCAGGCCCTCGCGGCGGCGGTGGAGGCGCAGCGGACCCTCGACGAGGAGCACCGGATCGCGGTGACCCTGCAACGCAGCCTGCTGCCGCGCCGGCTGCCCGAGGTGCCCGGGCTGGACCTGGCCGTCCGGTACGAGCCGGCGAGCGCGCAGACCGAGGTGGGCGGGGACTTCTACGAGCTGGTGATGCTCGGCGACGAGCTGCTGGTGGCCATCGGCGACGTGGCCGGCCACTCGCTGCACGCGGCGACGGTGATGGCCGAGCTGCGGCACGCGGTGCGGGCGTACGCGGTCGAGGGGCACCCGCCCGGCCTGATCCTGACGCGGGTCAACGAGCTGATGCGCACGCTGCTTTCCGGCGAGTTGGCCACCATCTGCGTGCTGCTGCTGCACCCCGGCACCGGTCGGGTCCGGCTGGCCAGCGCCGGCCATCTGCCGCCGCTGGTCACCCGCGACGGTCAGGTGGAGTACATCCAGCACTCCGCGCCGCTGCTCGGCGTCCGCGCGGATCGTCCCGCCGACCTGGAGCTGGTCCTGCCGGCCGGGTCCACGCTGGTGCTCTACACCGACGGGCTGATCGAGCGGCGTGACGCCACCATCGACGAGGGGCTGGCCGCCCTGGCCCGGTGCGCCGAGACGGTGGACGACGACCTGGACGGCTTCTGTCAGCGGCTGGTGGTCGAGCTGGCCCCCACGGAGATCCAGGACGACGTGGCGGTGGTGGCCGTCCGCCGCCGATAGAGGTGTAAGGAAGGGCACCTTGTTAACGCTTTCTGTATAGGAAGGGCCCCCTCCTAACACACGCACCCCGAGGTGCGCCCGCCGCCGCGCGACCGTGCGCCGACGCACCGCCGCGACGTGCGTTCAACGCCTGCCCTCGCGCAGCCAGCCGAGGAAGCGCCGGTGCAGCGCCTCGGGCGACGGCGCGGTGTACGGATACGCCTGGTTGAGCTGCTCGTCCGCCTCCAGCATCAGGCCGGCCAGGTAGACGGCGAGCGTGACCGGCGCGTCGGCGTACTCGTGCAGGAGCCGGCGGCGGGCCGGCGAGCAGGGCCACGGTCCGCCGCAGGCCCGGCAGAGCCAGATCGGCCGGGCCGGCAGATGGTCCCGGGCAGGCGGGCCTTCGCGTGGGGGCAGGCGGTTCCGGGC
>NZ_SMKJ01000210.1:0-12968 GCF_004348615.1 Micromonospora sp. KC207 | reverse complement strand
GTCGTGGACGGCGGGAGCGGCCCCGCTTCCGTTACAGGGAGCGACCCCGGCTGATCCGGGTGGGATCGTCGCCGAGCCGGCCCGTGCCCTTGAGCGACGTGCCGCCGTTGGCCTTGACACCGGCCTTGCTGGCCGTGCCGCCGAGCCGGACGATCATGGAGTCGGCGTCCCGGGTGAGGACGTCACGGACCTCAGCCTCGCCGATCAGGCCCGGCTTCGCCACGAGCGTGCGGAACTCCTTCAGCAGCTTGATCGCCTTCGCGTCGTTGCCGGCCGCCTCGGCCTGCCGGGCCGCGGACAGCTTGCTCGACAGATCCTTGTGCGCCTTCGTCGACAGCCGCCCGGTCGCCTTGAACCGGTCCAGCAGGTTCTGCATGTCGCGGAACGAGGTGGTGACGAAGAACCGGACCGTCGAGGTGGTGGAGTTGCCCGCCTTGTCGGTCGCGGTCACGGTCAGCTCGTGCATGCCGAGCGGCAGCTCGTACATGGCCTGCAGGGTCTGGTTGGCGTACGACTTGCCGTCCAACTTGCCGGTCGTCGTCTTGACGCCGGAGGTCGGGTCGACCGCCTCCCAGGAGATCCGCACGTCCTGGCTGTCGCCGTAGAGCTGGCCGTCGGCGACGCCGGAGACCAGCAGCGTCGGCTTCTCACCGTCGATCTTCACCACCGCCGACTTGAGCGCCTCGGCGTTGCCGGCGGTGTCGGTGGCCCGGTAGAGCAGCTCGTGGCTGCCGTTCCCGGTCACCTCGACCGGCGCGGTGTACGCCGTCCACGCCCCGCCGTCGAGCGAGAACTCCAGCAGCTTCACCCCGGAACCGGCGTCGGTGGAGGTGAGCACCACCGGAACCGTGCCGGCGTGCCAGCCGTCGTCGTTCGCCGGGGCGAACGCCGCCGAGCTGACCGGCGCCGTGGCGTCGATCTTCACAGCGACCGTCTTGGTGGCCTCCACGTTGCCGGCGGAGTCGGTCGACCGGAACCGCAACTCGTGCGCCCCGTCACCGCTGACCTGCACCGGCGACGTGTACGCGGTCCACGCGGTGGCCCCGTCGAGCTGGTACTCGGTGGTCGCCACCCCACTGCCGTCGGCCTCGTCGGTCGCCGCGAGCGTGACGGTGACCGGCGCGGTGTGCCAGCCCGCGGTCGGGGTGCCGGAGACCGTCGCCGTCGTCACCGGCGCGGTCGTGTCGACCGCTGCGGTGCCGAGCCGGAAGTAGTCGAACGACGCGGTCTTCGACGTGGCCGCGTTCCCCCCGAGGGTGAACAGACCCACCTTCGGGGTGGCCCCGACGGCGGTGCTGGTCACCGTCCCGAGGGTCGTCCACTCCTGCCCGTCGGCCGAGTACGACGCGGTGAATTCGTTCCCGGTGCGCGCCACCCGCAGGTGCCACACCGCCGAGGTCAGGTTGGTGACCTGCGGCTGTGGGTCCTGTATGGCCCCGCCGACCTCGCTGCGGAACTCGATCCGCCGGGAGATCGCCTGACCGGCCTGGTTGTCCACGACGAAGTCGAACTTGACGTAGTTGTCGTCGTCGGCGTGGACGATCAGACCGGCCTGCTGGTACTGCTCGGCCAGCAGGCTGCCGTCGACCTTCGTCTCCAGGGTCCAGTCGCCGGCCGGGGCGGTCTGGAGGACGAAGTTCGTCGGCCCGGTGTTGCCGGTGCCGTAGATGTCACCGGACGGCACGTCGATCCGCAGCGCGCCGCCGGTCACCCGGTACGCGGCCGGGTCCTCCCGCAGCACCGCGTTCCACCGGCACTTGTCCAGCGTGGTGCCGTCGAACTCGTCCGACGGGTCGACCGGCCCGGCCGGGGCGTCCGGCGCAACCTGGAACCAGTCGAACACCGCGTTTACCACCGGGGCGGTGGTGCCGCCGTTGAGGGCGAACAGCCCGATCCGGGGGTTGGTGATCCCGGCGAGCGCGGCGGACCGGCCGACCGGGGTGAAACTCGACCCGTTGGCGGAGAACTCCGCCGTCAGGTTCGTCCCGTCGCTGGTCACCCGCAGCCAGATGGTGTCGCCGGCGGGCGCGGCGACGCTGTCGGCCGCCTCGTTGCGCGGCGAACCGGCCGTCTCCCGGAGGAACTCCACCTTGCGGGAGCCGCCGTACAGCAGGTCCAGCTTGGCGTAGTTGTCGTCGTCGCCGTACACCATCAGGCCGGCCTGTTGGTAGTCGGCGGTGACAGGCACGGTGACCTTCGTGGTGGCCTGCCAGGCCCCGCTGGGCGCGGGCTGGAGGACCAGGTTGGTGGCGTCGTTACGGGTGCCGTACAGGTCGCCGGGGGAGGTGGGCAGCCGCAGCGACCCGCCGGCGACCGAGTAGAGCTGGTTCTCCCGGACCACGGCCCAGCGGCCCTTGTCGAGGCTGGTGCCGAGGAAGTCGTCCGAGCGCGCCCCGAAGCAGGACGTGTTCGGCGCCTCGACCTTCACCGGGACGTTCACGTACGCCTTCGCGCCCCGCGCGTCGGTCACCGTCAGAGTGGCGGTGAAGGTGCCCGGCACGGTGTACGTGTGGGTGGCGTCGAGGGTCGACGCCGTCTTGCCGTCGCCGAAGTCCCAGGCGTACGTCAGCGGGGTGTCGCCCTCGGCGTCGGTGGCTGTGCCGTCGAAGGCGACGTTGACCGGCGCGGTGCCGGTGGTCGGCGTCGCCGTGGCGCTGACCTGCGGCGGCGCGTTTTCGGTGACGCCGCGGCCGAGGAAGTCCATCCAGTTGACGTTGAACAGCGAGCCGGTGCCGCCGGCCGGGTCCTTCGCGAGGAAGTACAGCGCCCCCTCGCCCGGCTCGGTGACCGGGACCGTCACGTCGACGAACTGCTGCCAGCCGCCGGTGCCGGGCACGACCGCGGACGCGACCAGCGGCCCGTCGACGGTGCCCGCGTGGACGTCGATCCGCCCGCCCTGGACGGACGAGGCCACCCGGAACCGGATCGAGTCGACCCCGGACAGGCTGGCCGGGGCCAGCGACCACCAGTCGCCGTCCTCGATGAAGCCGATGTTCTGGCCGCCGCCGGCCGGGTCGGTCGTGGTCTCCTTCTGCACGCCCGGGTCGCCGCCGCCGGTGCCGCCGGGGGCCCGGCCGGTGGCGGTGAAGTACTCGGCCTGCTTGCGCTTGGGCTGCAACTGCTCGATCGCCCGGCCGGTCAGCGCGCCGGCACCGCCGACACCGCCGTCGTCGGTGTACGTCGCCTCGAAGACCGCGAAGACGTTGGCCTCCGCGCCGTGCCCGGACGCCAGCGAGGTCTGCACGATGCCGGTGCAGCCGGTGTGCTGCTCCAGCGGGTGGGCGTGCTCGTCGTGGCCGAGCAGCACCTGGAGCCGGACCCGGTCACAGTCGATCTCGCCGTCCTCCGGGTCGGTCACCTTGATCGCGTACTTGACCTGGTCGCCCCAGTCGAAGAAGCCGCCGTTCGGCGGGAACTCGATGGTCACCGTCGGGGCGGTGTTGCCGACCGTGATCGGCACGTTCGCCACGGCGGTACGGTCGGCGGCGTTGGTGACGGTGAGTTGGGCGGTGTAGTTGCCCGGTTCGGTGTACGTGTGGGTGGGGTTCTTCTCGGCGGAGGTGTGCCCGTCGCCGAAGTCCCAGAAGTACGTGAGGACGCCGCCGTCCGGGTCGCGGGAGCCGGCGCTGGAGAAGCTCACGGTCAGCGGCGCGGGCCCGGAGGTGGGCGTGGCGCTGGCCTCGGCGATCGGGGCCCGGTCACCGGCGGTGTAGTCGATCCGGTAGACCCCGGAGTTGTCGTTGTTGCCGCCGAAGCCGCTGCCCCACTCGATCAGGTACAGCGCGCCGTCAGGCCCGAACTCGAAGTCCATCGGGCGGACCATGCTCATCCCGGTCAGCACCTGGTTGATGTCGATCAGCGACTTGCCGTCCGCGCTGACCTGCATCGTGTACATCTTCGACTGGTTCCACTCGCCGACCATCGCCTTGCCGTCGTAGTACGCCGGCCACTTGGTCTGCGACGGGTTGTCGGCGTCGTACCGGTAGACCGGGCCGCCCATCGGGGCGCCGCCGCCACCGATCTCGGGGAAGCGCGGGTTGCCCGAGTAGTCGTAGTCGACCGTGGCGGGAATCGCCGGGGGCAGGGTGGTCAGGCCGGTGTTGTTGGGGGAGTTGTTGACCGGCGCGGCGCAGTCGAACTTCGCCCCGGACGGGCCCGACGGGAACTGGTAGTCGTTGTACGCGTAGTTCGCCCCGGCGCAGTACGGCCAGCCGTAGTTGCCCGGCCGGTCGACGATGTTCCACTCGACCGTGCCCTCGGGGCCCCGGTTCGGGTTGTTCGCGCCCGCGTCCGGCCCGTAGTCGGCGACGTAGAGCACGTCGGTCTTCGGGTCGACGCCGATGCGGAAGGGGTTGCGGAAGCCCATGCCGTAGATCTCCGGCCGGGTCTTCGCGGTGCCCGGCGCGAACAGGTTCCCCGCCGGGATGGTGTACGTCCCGTCGTCCTCCGGGTGGATCCGGATCACCTTGCCGCGCAGGTCGTTGGTGTTGCCGGCGGTGCGCTGCGCGTCGTAGTCCTGCCGACCGGGCCGCTCGTCGATCGGGGTGTACGCGTCCGACTCGAACGGGTTGGTGTTGTCACCGGTGGCCAGGTACAGGTTGCCGGCAGAGTCGAAGGTCATGCTGCCGCCCGCGTGGCAGCAGGTGTTGCGCTGCGTGTCGACCTGGAGGACGACCTTCTCGCTGGCCTTGTCGATGGTGTCACCGGTGACGGTGAACCGGGACAGGTAGTTGCGGGGGCCGCCACTGGCCGGCGCGTAGTACAGGTAGATCCACTTGTTGGTGGCGAAGTCCGGGTCGAGGCGGAGACCGATCAGGCCGTCCTCGTTGCCGGTGAAGACGTCCAGCCGGGTCGCGGTGACCGTGTTGCCGGTGTTCGGCTTGATGATCTGCACCCGGCCGTCGCGCTCGGCGTAGAAGACCCGGCCGTCCGGAGCGATGTCCAGCTCCATCGGGTTGTTGGTGTTGCTGTCCAGCGTCACCTTCTCGAAGCTCGACGTCTTCGAGGCGCCGCAGTCGGCCCGCTCGACGCCGGCCGCCGTGCGGATGCCGCCGAGCAGGTGGGCGAGGAACTCCGGTTCCGCGAACGACTGCTGGGTATGGCCGCCGCCGGTGTACCAGGCCCGGCCGCCGTCGAAGTCGTGGCACCAGGCGGTCGGGTGGTCGGCGCCCATCGCGCCGGAGCCCGGGGTGTAGCTGGTCTCGTCCAGGCTGGCCAGCACGTGCACGTCGCCGCGCGGGTTGGACTGGAAGTTGTACCACTCGTCGTAGCGGGACCACCGGTCCGGCAGCGTGGCGGTGGACGGGTGCGCGTGGTCCTCCACCTTGATGGTGGCCTGCTGGTTGGTGGGGTGGCTGGCGAAGTACGCGCCGACCAGGTCGCCGTACCAGGACCAGCTGTACTCGGTGTCGGAGGCGGCGTGGATGCCCACGTACCCGCCGCCGCCCTGGATGTACCGCTCGAACGCGGCCTGCTGGTCGGCGGCGAGGACGTCCCCAGTGGTCGACAGCCAGATCACGGCGCGGTACTTCGCGAGGTTGCCGTCGGTGAACGCCCCGCCGTCCTCGGTGGCGTCGACGGTGAAACCGTTGTCGGCGCCGAGCTTCTGGATGGCGGCGATGCCGGCGGGGATGGAGTCGTGCCGGAACCCGGCGGTCTTGGAGAAGACGAGCACCGAGAACGGATCGGTTGCGGCTGCCCGGGCGGGCGCTGCTGCCGCGACGGGTGCGGCCTGGGCGGCGGTGCCGGCGACCAGGCCGGTGGCGACGAGGGACAGGGTGAGGAGGGCGGTGCTGAGGATGCCGCGAGGTTTGCGGCGGCGGCGGGACGGAGACACTCAATGCTCCTTTGTCCGAGCTGGACAGTGGTGGGCAGGGGACGACTTCGCCGCAGACCGTCTCCGGTCGGATCGGTGTCGGGCCCGCGTGGCCCGGCATGTCTTGTCGGTGCCGGGCCCGCTGGCCCGGCACGTGTCTGGTCGGTGCGGGCCACGCCGAGGCCGCGCATCGAAATTATGTCGATCGAATAAACAAATTAGCGCCGCTGGGTTCGTTTCCGGCAAGGCGTCTACGTGTAACGATTCGATATCGGTGATCGGCTTATCCGGCGAGAGTGGAGGAATAGGAACAAGCGCGCCGGGCCGGCGGCCCCGTGGTCCGGGCCACCGCTGGGACCTCTTGGCGAACCGGCCGATCCGTCGTACGGTGACACTGACGTAACCCACGGGAGCCCGGTGTACCGGGCTGAGAGGGGGGCTGGAGCCCCCGACCGTCGAACCTGATCCGGGTAATGCCGGCGCAGGGAGGAGAGTTGCCGTGCCTTCCCTTGGGCGACTGCATCTGATCACCGACACCCGGCCGGGGCGGGACCCGCTCGCCGTGCTGCGTGCCGCCCTGCCGGTGGCCCGCGCCGAG
This sequence comes from Micromonospora sp. KC207, assembly GCF_004348615.1. Taxonomy (NCBI): domain Bacteria; kingdom Bacillati; phylum Actinomycetota; class Actinomycetes; order Micromonosporales; family Micromonosporaceae; genus Micromonospora; species Micromonospora sp. KC207. The sequence goes on along the minus strand of NZ_SMKJ01000210.1, from coordinate 6,555 downwards.
CTGGTCGTCCAGGTCCGCGTCACCGACGACGCCACCGACCGCGAGGCGTACGACCTGGCCGGCCGGGCGGTCGCGCTGTGCGCCCCGTACGGGGCGACGTGCCTGGTCAACGACCGGCTGCACGTGGCGCTCGCGGTCGGCGCCGCCGGCGGGCACGTCGGCGCGGACGACTTGCCGGTCGCGGCGGCCCGCCGGGTCCTCGGCCCCACCGCCGTGCTCGGCGCGACCGCCCGCTCGCCGGGGCCGGCCGCCGCAGCGGAGGCCGCCGGAGCCAGCTACCTCGGCGTCGGCCCCTGCCACGCCACCGACACGAAGGCCGGCCTGCCGGACCCGATCGGCCCCGCCGGGGTACGCGCCGTGGCCCGGGCCGTGGCGGTGCCGGTGATCGCCATCGGCGGGGTGACCGCCGCAGGCGTCCCGGCGCTGCGCGCCGCCGGGGCGTACGGGGTGGCGGTGGTCGGGGCGCTCTCCGCCGCCGTCGACCCGGCGCGGGTCACCGCCGAGCTGCTCGGGGCGCTGACGTGTTAACAGGGGGCCCTTCCTCTACCGGAAGCGTCAACAGGGGGCCCCTCCTTACCGATGTGGCGGTGGTGGGGGGCGGGGTCGTCGGGCTGGCGGTGGCGTGGCGGTGCGCGGCGCGTGGGCTGCGCGTCGTCGTGCACGATCCGGCCCCCGGGTCGGGCGCGTCGCGCGTCGCCGCCGGGATGCTGTCACCGGTCGCCGAGGCGTACTTCGGCGAGCACGAGCTGACCGGGCTGCTCGCCGCCTCCGCCGCCCGCTGGCCCGCGTTCGCCGCCGAGCTGACCGAGGCCGCCGGCACCGGCTTCGGGTACCGCACCGAGGGCACCCTCGTCGTCGGGCTCACCGGCGACGACCTCGCCGAGGCGCGGCGGCTGTGGTCGTACCAGCGGGAGCTGGGGCTGCCCATCACCCCGCTGCGTCCGTCGGAGCTGCGCGACCGCGAGCCGGCGCTCGCCCCCAGGGTGCGCGGCGGCGCGGTCGCCCCCGGCGACCACCAGGTCGATCCCCGACGGCTGGTGACCGCGCTGCGGACCGCCGCCGAACGGGCCGGCGCGACCCTGGTCACCGGTTCGGTACGGGCGCTGTCCGAGCTGGACGCCCGGGTCACCGTCGTCGCCGCCGGCTGCGGGGCCGCCGCGCTCACCGGGCTACCGGTCCGGCCGGTCAAGGGCCAGGTCCTCCGGCTCCGCGCGCCCGACGGCGGCCCGCCGGGCTTCCGGCACGTGATCCGGGGGTACGCCGACGGCGAGCCCGTCTACCTGGTGCCCCGCGACAGCGGCGAAGTGGTGGTCGGCGCGACCGTCGAGGAGCGCGCCGACACTGAGGTCACCGCCGGTGCGGTGCTGCGGCTGCTCCGCGCCGCCGTCGACCTCGTCCCCGAGCTGGCCGAGTACGACCTGGTCGAGGCGACCGCCGGGCTGCGTCCCGGCACCCCCGACAACGCTCCGATCCTCGGGCCGCTGCCGGGCCGGCCCGGCGTGCTCGCCGCCACCGGCCACCACCGGCACGGCATCGTGCTCACCCCGGTCACCGCCGACCTGGTCACCGAGCTGATCGTCTCCGGAGCAGCGGACCCGCTGCTCGCCCCATTCACCCCCGAGCGGTTCGCGGCCAGTGCCGGCCCGGCGGGCCGCCGCCGGCACGGCTGACCAGTCCCGTACGGCTGACGACCGCGTCCCGGTCGCGTCCGAGGAGGAGCACGCACATGGAACTGACGGTGAACGGCGCCGGGCGTACCCTGCCCGCCGGCGCGACCGTGGCCGACCTGGTCGGTCTGGTCACCGACCAGCGGCGCGGCCTCGCCGTCGCGGTCAACGGCGAGGTGGTGCCGCGCGGCGGGTGGCCGGCGACGCTGCTGCGCGACGGCGACCGCGTCGAGGTGCTCAGCGCCGCCCAGGGCGGGTGACCGGCATGTCCCGTGACAATTCCCCGTTCGAGCTGGGCGGTGTGACGTTCGGGTCCCGGCTGATTCTCGGCACCGGGGGCGCGGCCAGTCTGCACGCGCTGGAGCAGGCGATCCGAGCGTCCGGCACCGAACTGGTCACCCTCGCGCTACGCCGCGTCGACACCGCCCCCGGCATGGGTGGCGGGCTGCTCGACCTGCTGGAGCGGTGCGGGGTGCGGCTGCTGCCGAACACGGCCGGCTGCTACACGGCCGGCGAGGCGGTGAAGGTGGCCCACCTGGCCCGCGAGGCGTTCGGCACGGACTGGGTGAAGCTGGAGGTGATCGGCGACGAGCGCACGCTGCTGCCCGACGGGGTGGAGCTGCTGCGCGCCGCCGAGACGCTGGTCGCGGACGGGTTCACCGTGCTGCCGTACACGTCGGACGACCCGATCCTGGCCCGGCGGCTCGCCGACGTCGGGTGCGCGGCGGTGATGCCGGCCGGCGCGCCGATCGGCTCCGGCCTCGGCGTGAACAACCCCCACCACATCCGCCTGATCCGGCAGGGCGTCGACGTGCCGGTGATCCTCGACGCGGGGATCGGCACCGCCTCCGACGCGGCGCTCGCCATGGAGCTGGGCTGCGACGCGGTGCTGCTGGCCAGCGCCGTCACCCGGGCCGCCGACCCGGTCGCGATGGCCACCGCCATGCGGTACGCGGTCGCGGCCGGGCGCCTCGCGGCCGGCGCGGGCCGCATCCCCCGCCGGTTCCACGCCCTCGCCTCCACCCCCGACGATGGCAGGCCGGACCTGTGACCCCGGCCGGAGTGGTGGTGCTGACCGACCGGTGGGCGGCGCGGGGGGCGCTCGCGCAGGTGGTGGAAGGTGCCGTGGCCGGGGGAGTGCGCTGGGTGGTGCTGCGGGAGAAGGACCTGCCTCGGGCCGAGCGGGCCGCGCTCGCCGCCGACCTGCGCCCGATCCTCGCCGAGGCAGGCGGCACCCTGGTCGTCGCCGGCCCCGACCCGCTCGGCGGCGACGCCGTGCACCTGCCGGCCGCCGGCCCGTACCCGCCGCCACCCCGCCGCAGCCTCGTCGGCCGGTCCTGCCACGACGAAGCCGAGCTGGCGCGACTGACCACCGAGGACTACGTGACCCTCTCCCCGGTGTACCCGAGCAGGTCGAAGCCCGGCTACGGCCCGCACCTGGGGCCGCAGGGACTCGGCGATCTGATCCGGGCCAGCACCGTGCCGGTCATCGCCCTCGGTGGCATCGAGACTCCGGCCCAGGTGCGCGCCTGCGTCGACGCGGGCGCCGTGGGCGTGGCGGTCCTCGGCGCGATCATGCGCGCCGGGGACCCGGCCGAGGCAGCCGCCACCCTGACGGCGGCCTACGAGGAGATCCTTCCGCCGCGGTCCGCAACCGCAACCCCCGAAGACCGAGCGACCGCCACGGCAGGTGACCGGTGACCCCCACGACCGTGCTCACCATCGCCGGGTCCGACTCCGGCGGGGGAGCCGGCATCCAGGCCGACCTCAAGGTCTTCGCGGCGCTCGGCGCGTACGGCACCAGCGTGCTCACCGCCGTCACCGCACAGAACACCCGGGGCGTGGACGCCGTACTGCCGCTTGCGCCGCGCACGGTCACCGAGCAGCTCGACAGCGTGCTCGGCGACTTCCGGGTGCGGGCCGTGAAGACCGGCATGCTCGGCACCCCGGCCGTCGCCGACGCGGTCGCCGACGCGGCGCGGGCGGGACGACTGCCACACCTCGTCGTCGACCCGGTGCTCGTCGCCACCAGCGGGCACCGGCTCGGCGTGGTCGAGGCGGTCGAGCGGCTGCTGCCGTACGCGGAGGTGGCGACGCCGAACTGCGCGGAGGCCGCGGCCCTCACCGGGCGCCCGGTGACCACGGTGGAGGAGATGGTCGCCGCCGCCGAGGCCCTCGTCGCCGGCGGCCCGGCGCACGTGGTGGTCACCGGCGGCGACGTGGACGCGGCGGGCGAGGCGGTCGACGTGCTGGCCGGCGGGGGGACCGTCACCCTGCTGCGTGCCCCCCGGGTGCTGACCCGGCACAGCCACGGCACCGGCTGCTCGTTCTCGGCGGCGATCGCCGTCCGGCTGGCGGCCGGGGACGCGGTGCCGGCGGCCGTCGGGGCCGCCAAAAAGTACGTCACCCGCGCGCTGACCGGCGCGCGGAACTGGGAACTAGGCGCCGGACGCGGTCCGCTGGACCACTTCGGCTGGTCCTGACCACCATCTGGGAGGCAGTCATGCAGGCACGACGCAAGGTCTACGTCGAGGGGTCCCGGCCGGACATCCGGGTGCCGTTCGCCGAGGTCGACCTGGCCGGCGACAACCCGCCGGTCCGGCTCTACGACACCTCCGGCCCGGGTTCGGACCCGGAGGTGGGGCTGCCCCCGCTGCGCGGGCCGTGGATCGCCGCCCGGGGGGACGTGGCACCGGCCCGGGGGGCGGGCACCCCCCTCGCGGGCGTGGACGGCAAGCGGCCGACGCAGCTCGCGTACGCGCGGGCCGGGGTCGTCACCCCGGAGATGGAGTTCGTGGCGATCCGGGAGGGCATGGCCCCGGAGCTGGTTCGGGACGAGATCGCGGCCGGGCGGGCGGTGCTGCCGCTCAACGTCAACCACCCGGAGTGCGAGCCGGCGATCATCGGCAAGGCGTTCCTGGTGAAGGTGAACGCCAATATCGGCACCTCGGCCGTCACCTCCTCCGTCGCCGAGGAGGTGGAGAAGCTGACCTGGGCCACCCGGTGGGGCGCGGACACCGTGATGGACCTGTCCACCGGCAAGCGGATCCACGAGACCCGCGAGGCGATCGTGCGCAACTCGCCGGTGCCGATCGGGACCGTGCCCATCTACCAGGCCCTGGAGAAGGTCGGCGGCGACCCGGTGAAGCTGAGCTGGGAGGTGTTCCGCGAGACGGTGATCGAGCAGGCCGAGCAGGGCGTCGACTACATGACGGTGCACGCCGGGGTGCTGCTGCCGTACGTGCCGCTGGCCGTGGACCGGGTGACCGGGATCGTGTCCCGGGGCGGCTCGATCATGGCGGCCTGGTGCCTGGCGCACCACGAGGAGAACTTCCTGTACACCAACTTCCGCGAGCTATGCGCAATCCTCGCCCGCTACGACGTGACGTTCTCCCTCGGCGACGGGCTGCGCCCGGGGTCCATCGCCGACGCCAACGACGAGGCCCAGTTCGCCGAGCTGCGCACTCTCGGCGAGTTGACGAAGATCGCCTGGGAATACGACGTGCAGGTGATGATCGAGGGCCCCGGCCACGTGCCGATGCACAAGATCAAGGAAAACGTGGACCTCCAGCAGGAGTGGTGCCACGAGGCCCCGTTCTACACCCTCGGCCCGCTGACCACCGACATCGCGCCCGCGTACGACCACATCACGTCGGCGATCGGCGCTGCCATGATCGGCATGTTCGGCACCGCGATGCTCTGCTACGTCACCCCCAAGGAGCACCTGGGGCTGCCGGACCGGGACGACGTGAAGGCCGGGGTGATCGCGTACAAGATCGCGGCCCACGCGGCGGACCTGGCCAAAGGCCACCCCGGGGCGCAGGCCTGGGACGACGCGCTGTCGAAGGCGCGGTTCGAGTTCCGCTGGGAGGACCAGTTCAACCTCTCGCTGGACCCGGAGACGGCGCGGTCGTACCACGATGCGACCCTGCCGGCGGAGCCGGCGAAGACGGCGCACTTCTGCTCGATGTGCGGCCCGAAGTTCTGCTCCATGAAGATCACCCAGGAGCTGAAGGAGTACGCGGCACGCGGCATGAGGGACAAGTCGGAGGAATTCGTCTCCTCCGGCGGCCGGGTGTACCTGCCGCTGGCCTGACCTGACCTGCCGCTGGCCTGACCGACCGGGGCCTGACCTGCCGCTGGCCTGACCGACCGGGGGCCGGCTCGGTCTGGCCCGGCTGGCGGGCAGGTCGGCGGCAAGCCATGGCGGCGACCTGGGGGCGTCCTGCGGGATCGATGCCGCCACGTCGCCGACATGGCGGGACACCGACCGGGGCGGTCAGTCCCGGTGGTGACGGCCGGAGGGGCGCAGCGAGCGCCGCTCGGCGTCCCCCGACCCACCGTCCTCGCCGGGCACGGGGCGGGCGAGGCCGGTGACCCAGTCGACGTACTCCTCGTCCTGCGCCGGCAGCGGTTCCTGCTCCCGGCGGTCGTCCCACTCCGCCGCCGTGTCGGTCTTTTCGGCCGCCCGCGTCCGGTTGCGCCGGAACAGGGTTCGCAGCAGCCGGGATCGGCCGGCGGCGGGCACCTCCGGCCCGGCACCGGCACCCTCCGGGGCGACACCGGGCGCGCGGGAGGCGCCGTCGCCGCCTGCGCCGTCGCCGCCCGCGCCGTCGCCGCCCGCACCGTCGCCGCCCGCACCGTCGCCGGTCGTCCGTGGCCCGCCCGGCCCGCCGTGCGGAGCCGGTGTCTCGGCGGGCGTCTGCGTCTTGCCCGGGGCCTGCGCGTCGCCGGGGGCCTGCGCGTCGTCCGGAGCCTGCGGCTCGCCGTACACCCGTCGTGTCCCGCCCGGTGCGCGGCGCTCCGAAGCCGGGGAGACGGTCCGCCGGGTGGCGTTGCCGAACGCGTCCCAGCTCGACGCCCGGTCGAGGTCGGGCAGGGGCAACCG
>NZ_SMKJ01000020.1:0-39667 GCF_004348615.1 Micromonospora sp. KC207 | reverse complement strand
GTGTTGCTGCGCCGGGAGGGCATGCGGGCGTGGCGGGGGTTCCGGGCTGCCGCGCAGGCGGGTGCGCCGCCGGGTGAGCAGGTCACCGACGGGCTGGTGGGGCTGGTGGGGGCGTTGCTGCTGGCGGCGCCGGGTCTGGTTTCCGGGCTGGTGGGGGTGTTGCTGCTGGTGCCGCCGGTGCGGCGGCTGGCCCGTGCCGGGGTGCGTCGGGCCACGGAGCGTCGGGTGTCGTCGATGGTCGCCGGTGACCTGTTCGGGCCACGTCGGGTGCGGGTGCGCCGGGGTGATGCGCAGTCGGGGCCCGCGCCGGAGCCGGCCGCGCCGACGGTCCTCGACGGCGGCCGGGCCATCGAGGGTGAGATCGTCGAACGGTAGGAACCCGCAAGGTGTACGGCGAACACCCCGGGGAGTCGGACCTCCCCGGGGTGTTCGCGTGTGGTTGGGGCGGTGGGTCAGGCCCGGCCGCGTCGGGTGCGGACCTCCTGGAGCCGCTCGGCGAGGATGTCCTCCAGCTCGGCGATCGAGCGGCGTTCCAGCAGCATGTCCCAGTGGGTACGCGGCGGCTTGGCCTTCTTCTGCTCCGGCTCGGTGCCGTCGACCAGCCGGGCGACGCTGCCGTCGAACTTGCACTCCCAGGTCGTGGGGACCTCGGCGTCGACGGCGAACGGCACCTCGAACTGGTGGCCCTTGGCGCAGAGGTACTCGCGGGTCTGACGCGGCGCGAGCTCCGTGTTGCGGTCGGATTCGTAGCTGACCGCGCCCAGACGGCTTCCGCGCAGCATACGCTCGCCCATGATCGATTTCCCCTCGTTCGTGGTGCTGGTCTTCAGGTCCAACGGTCCGTGTCGGCCGGGCCATTCCCGCCTCCGCCGGGCCACACCCCGCCCACCGGGCAGGGCACGGCAGGCCCGCCACCCTGCAAGGGTAGCCGGCTACGCCAGGTGCCCGGCGGGGTCGTCCCGGCCGGGCGAATCGGTGGGAGTGTTTCGGCGGTTTACGGGGATGTTACCCATTCCCAGCCGCGCGGAGGTGTCAATGTCCAGTGACGCGCCGGTTGCCCGCCGGCCCCCCGGCGGGCGGACCTTCCTCGGGCACCCCCGGGCCCTGGCCACCCTGTTCCTCACCGAGATGTGGGAGCGGTTCAGCTTCTACGGCATGCGGGCGATCCTGGTGCTGTATCTGACCGCCGCCGTCGCCGACGACGGCCTGGGCCTGCCCGAATCCACCGCCAGTGCCGTCTACGGCGCGTACAACGCGATGGTGTACCTGATGGCGCTGCCCGGCGGGTGGGTCGCCGACCGGCTCCTCGGCGCCCGCCGGTCGGTGCTGTGGGGCGGCGTCGTCATCGCCTGCGGCCACTACGTGATGGCGGTGCCGGCGGCGTGGAGCGTCTTCGCCGGCATGGCGCTGATCGTGGTCGGCACCGGGCTGCTCAAGCCGAACATCTCCACAATGGTCGGCGACCTCTACGACCGGGACTCCCCGCGTCGCGACGCCGGGTTCTCGATCTTCTATCTGGGCATCAACCTCGGGGCGTTCATCGCGCCGCTGGTCACCGGCCTGCTCGGCGAGAAGATCAACTGGCATCTGGGGTTCGCCGTCGCCGCGGTCGGCATGACCTTCGGGGTCATCCAGTACGCCCTGGGACGCCGGCACCTCGGCGACGCCGGGGCCCGACCCGCTGACCCGCTGCTGGGCGCCGACCGTCAGCGGGCGCTGCGGCGCATCGGGCTGGTCACCGCCGCCGCCGTGCTCGTTGTGGCCGCGCTCGCGACCGCCGGGCTGTTCACCGTCGACGCCGTGGTCAACCTGCTCACCGTCGCCACGGTGGTGGTGGCCGTCGGGTACTTCACCCGGATCCTCACCGACCGGGAGATCAGCGGCACCGAACGCAGCCGCCTGAAGGCGTACCTGTGGCTGTTCGTGTTCGCCGCGTCGTTCTGGCTCATCTACGACCAGGCCGGGTCGGTGCTGAACATCTTCGCCGCCGACAACACCGACCGCGACGTGCTCGGGTTCACCTTCCCCGCGTCCTGGCTCCAGTCGGTCAACCCGATCCTGATCATTGTCGGGGCGCCGCTGTTCGCGGTGCTGTGGCTGCGGCTGGGGCACCGGGTCGGCACCCCCGTGAAGTTCGCCGTCGGTCTGGTGCTCAACGGCCTGTCGTTCGTGCTGATGGCCGCCGCGGCGCAGGTCGCCGTCGGCGGCGACCTGGTCTCCCCGTGGTGGCTGGTCGCCGTGTACGCCATCCAGGTCGCCGGCGAATTGTCGCTGAGCCCCGTCGGCCTGTCCGCCACCACCAAACTCGCCCCGGTCAAGTACGCCAGCCAGATGATGGGCCTGTGGTTCCTGGCCACCGCCGTGGGCGACGCGATCGGCGGGCAGGTCGCCCGGCTCGCCGAGACCTGGCCGGAGCCCATCTACTTCCTCACCTTCGGGGCGGCGTCGGTGCTGCTCGGCCTCGGCGCGGTCATGTTCGCCCGGCACATCCGGACGCTGATGGCCGGCATCCACTGACACCGCCGGCCGACGGCGGGCGCGGGCAGACCCCCGACGTGACTCGTGCCGGCCTCAGCGCGGCGCGGCGCCCAGCCGGGCCAGCGCGGCGGCCAGGTCGCTGACCTGGTCGACCAGCTGTGCCGAACGTCGCTGCGCGGCGTCGCGTTCGGCCTCGGCCGCACGCAGCCGGGCGTCCAGCTCGCCGAGGCGGCCCTCCACGGCGGCGGCGGCCTCCCGGGCGGCGGCCAACTGGGCGGCGGCCGCGTCGCGGGCGGCGGCGGCCTCGGCCAGCCGCGCCGACAGCGCCGCCGTGGCATCCCGGGCCGCCTGCGCCTGCGCCCGGGCGGCCTCGGCCTCACGCCGCGCGTCTGCCGCGTCGGCGCGCAGCCGGTCGGCCTGCTCGCGGGCCCGCTGTGCCTCGGCGCGGGCGGCGTCGGCGCCCTGCGCGGCGGATCGGGCGTCGGCGCGGGCCCGTTGCGCCTCGGCGTCGGCCTGCTCGGCCCGCCGACGGGCCTGCGCCGAGGCGTCGGCGTCGCGGCGCGCGTCGGCGCGGGCGGCGTCGCGCTCGACGGTCAGGTCCGCGGCGCGCTGCCGCTCGGCGTCGCGTTCGCCGCGCATCGCACGCAGCTCGTGGCGGGCCGCGTCGCGGTCCCGCTCGGCCTGCACCCGTAGCGCCTGCGCCGCGCCCGCCTCCCGGCGCGCGCCGTCGCGGGCCGCCACGGCGGCGTCGGCCCGCTGCCGGTCGGCGGCCGCGTCGGCCTGCGCGGCGTCGGCCCGAACCACGGCGGCGTCTCGTTCGGCGGCGGCCGTGCGGGCCTGCTGGCCGGCCCGGGCGGCGCCCGCCGCCGCGTCCTGCGCCTCGCGGCGGGCCTCGTCGCGTTCGGCGTGCGCCTGGGCCAGCTCGGCGGCGGTCTCCGCGCGCAGCTGCGCCAACTGCCGCTGCACCCCGACCGGGGACAGCTCCGTGTGCAGCGTCTCGGTGAGGGTCTGCACGATCTGGTCGAGCCGGTCCACCGCCTCCCAGGTGCGGGCCACCTGTCCCGGCAGGCCGGGGGCGTTGCGGTGGCGCATCCGGCTGTTGCGTGAGGCCCGCTGGCAGGCGCCGTCGTTGTCCCGGCAGTAGCGAAACGGCCGGCCCGCGCCGGCCCGCTGGGGCACGTCGCGTCCGCAGTGCGCGCAGGGGCGGGTCTCGGCGGTGGGGGAGGGCTGGTCGTCCATCGAGGCGGAAGTCTAGCGACGGCCTCCGTCGGGCCCGGCCGACGGGCAGCGGCGCGGGCTGGCCCGCATCGGGTGCGCGGGCAATCCGATGCCGGCGGTGGGCCGGGCCCCCCGCCGCGGCCGGGACGCAGACGTCGGCATCATCGGCCGGGGCCAGCCGGGACAGCGCGGGGGCCGCGCGAACGGCAGCAACTGCATCCCGGTGAACCACATACGGGGCATCCGGCCAGCACCAGGTCGTCGTCGCACAGCAGCAGCGGTCCGGGTACGGTGACCCATGACCCATGACCCATGACCCATGACCCATGACCCATGCACTCATGCCGAGGCAGCCGGCGGCGAAGCCGATCAGCGGTCCGCGCGGCAGGTCGGTGCCCAGCGCGCGGGCGGGCCGGGGGCATGGTCTGCGTTCCTTCGACGGCACACCGCCCCAAATCCAACAGTTGCTGGATTGCAGGGGGGACAATGGCGGCCATGACCATGCCCCGACGGCGCCCCGGCCGGCCCCGGCGTTCCGAGAGCCGCGACACCCGCGAGGTGGTGCTGACCGCCGCCACCGAGCTGTTCGCCGCGCGGGGCTTCGACGCCGTCGGGCTGCGGCAGGTCGCCGCCGCCGCCGACGTCGACGTCGCCACGGTCTCCCACCACACGGGTACGAAGGCGCAGCTCTACGACGCCTGCTTCGCCCGGGTGTTCGTCGCGGAGCGGGAGGCGCTACAGGCGGCGACGCGGGCGGCCCACGACGCCCTCGGCACCGGCCCCGCCGCCGCCCGGAAAGCGCTGCACGACCTGGTCGACGTGTTCGTCGACTTCTTGCAGGAGCACCCGGAGACCACCGCGCTGTGGCTGCGCCGCTGGCTGGAGCCGCACCGGCACGCCGACCTGGACCAGCGCTACTCCGCGCCGCTGTACGAGTTGGTGGAGGAACTGCTGCGGGCCGCTGCGGCGGCCGGCGCGCTGGTCGAGCCCACCCCGCACATCACGGTGCGCAGCCTGGTCTGGGCCGTGCACGCGCACGTGGTGGCGTTGGCCGCCGGTGGCACGTCCCCGGCGCGGGAACGCCGGGAGTTCCGCGACTGGATGCACCGGTTCCTCGACGGTCTGTACTGGGCCGGGCAGGAGCGGTGGGCACCATAGCCTGCCGGTGCGCGCGGGGCCCGGTGGGCGGCCGGCGCGGTGAGCACCTTGACGCGGGCCCCCGACCGTTTCCGATCCATCGAATGTTGGATCGAAGGCGGGGCCTGGCTGCGTAACCCGGTGGGTCCGCGGGTCGTGGTTCCGCCCGGTCAACGCCGTCCCCGTCCCACCGCACCGGCCCGCGCCGCCTCCCACGGTCAGGGCAGCGCGGCCTGCCACGTCCAGGAGCCGCGGCGGGGCCGGCCGGCGATCGCGGCCCGCCCGGTCATCCACAGCAGCACCTCGGCCGGCGGGCCGGGCGGGGCGTCCGGGAACAGCCGGGCCAACACGACGGTGGCCAGCCGAGCGGGCAGCTGCCAGTCCACCCCCAGGCCCCGGGTGATGTCGTAAGTGTGTAGCAGGGTCTCGGCCACGCCCATCGCGGCGAACCCGGTCGGGTCGCAGGGGCCGAAATGCCAGGCCCGCAGGGCCGGGTCGGCCGCGTCGAGGGCGACGGCGAGCAGGTTGCCGCACGCGGCGGCGACCGCCAGCGCCTCGGCCGGCGACGCGGCGGGGGAGACCACCAGATCGAACGGCAGGTAGCCATCCGCAGGCCGCCCAGCCAACTGCCCCGCATAGGCGAGCAAGTCATGCGCGACGTGCGCCACCGTGGTCCAGCAGCTCCACTCCAGCGTCCCCGCCGCGACCGTCCAGTCGCCTCCGACGTGTGACCCGAGAACACGGATCATCTCGTCGACCGCGACGCGTACCTCCGCCCCGCCGGTTCCCGTCACACCCCTGTCGCTTCTCGTTCGATCTGGCGAATCTGGCGCGGGTTGACCTGCGGGTTCGCCAGTTGGGCGTGGTGTGGTCACTGGTCATCGTCTCTCAGTTGAAGGGCGTTGACGGTGCTGCGGAAGCCTCCCCTGCCGACGACGGTCCCTGGCCGTGGGAGCCAGTCTACGGAGGCACGTGGCCGGATGACTCGGCCCGGGATCCGGGAAGCGCAGTGGTCGTGTAGGTTTCCGCGCAAACCGGGCAGGGCTGTTTTCCACACCAGCACCCGCCGCCAGAGCAGGTGAGAAAGAGCACCGACGGCGATGCCGGCACCTCGACAAACAGAGCGGTGTGAATCAGGCCCGCTCACTTCCGATGACCGTGACCCTCCGGGTGGCCCTGGTCAGCGCCACGTAGAGGTCGCGTTTACCGCTGGGGCGGGCCGCTTTGATCCGATCGGGGTCGACCACAACGACCGCGTCGAACTCGAGCCCTCGCGCCCGGGAGACCGGCAGCACCCGCGCCCGGTCTCCGAGCTCGGCGGCCAGCCGGGCCGCGTCCGCGTCGGCGCAGATCACCGCGGTGAGCTCGCCGGGTCGCAGCTCGTCCGCGACGGTCGCGCCGGTCAGGACGCGCGGCGGCTCGCCGTGCCGCAGCGACCGGCTCGGCGGCTGCTCCGGGGCGATCTCGGCGAGCAAGTCGCGGCTCGCCTCGAGGATCTCCGCGGTGGTGCGGTAGTTGACAGTCAGCGTGTGGACGGTGATCCGGGTGCCGAGCGCCTCGGTCCAGCCGCTCACCGTGGAGACCGGGCCGGCCTGGGCGAAGTCCCCGACCACGGTCATCGACCGGCTCGGGCAGCGGCGTAGTACGGCCCGCCAGTCCATCTCGGTGAGCTCCTGCGCCTCGTCGACGACGACATGTCCGTATACCTCGCCGGGCGGGCCGTCGAGCAGCTCGCGTGCCTCGTCGAGCAGAGCGAGGTCGGCCGCGGTCCACGGTGCGCCCGGCTCGCGGCCCAGCTCGGGATGGGCGGCGAGGAGATCCTCGACCGCCTCCTCGGCGGACAGTGGTGGCCAGAGGCTGGTGACCGCCGAGTCGAGGGCGGGACAGGCGCGCAGATCCGCGCGGGCCGCGGCCGGGTCGACCAGCCGGACGGTGACCGCCGGGACACCGGCCAGCCCGAGCGAGCGCAGGTCAGCCGCCACCGCCTCGTCGAGGTCGACGCCGGTGGCCACGGCGGCCTCCGCGTCGCACCGGTCCAGCTGCTCGCGGACGGCCCGGACCCGCGCCTGCGCGGCATGGTCGGCCAGCCGTTCTCGGAACGCGGCCCGGCCCGGGTTGTGGGGCAGGCCCGCCGCGGCCGCGAGGGCGTCGCCGACCGCCGCGGCGTCGAGCGTGATCCGGTCCGGCCCGGCCGGCAGGGTAGCCGCCGTGGCGGCCGGCCGCCGGGCCCGCACCAGGGTGGCCATCTCGGCGGCGAGGGTGGCCCGGCCCTTGCGCCGGGCCACGTCGAGCGGCTCGGCGGCGACCGGGCCCGACCCGCCGATCTCGGCGCGGGCGACCAAGCGCACGTCATGCTCCCCGAGCGACGGCAACACCTGCGAGATGTAGTCGAGGAAGCGCGCGTCCGGGCCCACCACCAGGACGCCCCGGGCGGCGGGCGGGTAGGCGAACAGCACGTACGCGGCCCGGTGCAGCGCCACCACCGTCTTGCCGGTGCCCGGTCCGCCCTGCACCACGGTCACGCCCCGCCCCGGTGCGCGGATTACGGCGTCCTGTTCGGCCTGCAGTGTGGTGACGGCGTCGCGCATGCGGCCGGTACGCGGTGCGCTCAGCGCCTCGGCGAGCGGCCCGTCGCCGACCACATCCCCTGCCCTGGGCGGCGAACCGTCGAGCAGCTCGTCGGCGATTCCCACCACTGTCCGCCCGTCGAGCCGCAGGTGCCGGCGTCGGCGCAGGCCCATCGGGTGGGCTGGCGTCGCGGTGTAGAACGGTCGGGCTGCCTCGGCCCGCCAATCGACGAGCAGTGGTTCGCCGTCGGCCCACAGCCCGCGGCGGCCGACGTGCAGCGGCTGCGCGCCGGTGCGGTCGATGCGCCCGAAGCACAACCCCGGCTCGGCGGACTCGAGACCGGCGAGCCTGCCGGCCAGCATCGCGGCGACTGCGGGCCGCTCGGCAGGTGGCACGGCGTCCAGCGCGGCCTGCTCGGTGCGCACTGCGGCGACCTCGGCATCCAATCGTTGGTACATGGCGGACACGTGGGACTGTTCGGCGGCGATTTGTTCGTTCGGCTCCACGTCCACCTATTGTCGGCAGAATCTCCGAAAAGGTAAGGCTTGACTTACTTCATCGGCTCAGCCGGCGCGGGGGGTATCCTACGGTCGTTCGACGACGCCCCAGAGTTGGTCGTCCCCGACGGAATCTGCCACCGCCGCAGCCCGACCCCGACGCTGCTGACCGGCCGACAAGCCGGACGGCGTGTCACCCAACGCGAAAGCTGGCCGGGCACCCGTATGCGCGAGCTGGCGACGTTGTGGCCACGGTGCGGTGGCTGGAGGTGCAGGTTCTGGAGCTGATGGCGCTGTATCCGGACTTCCCGGCGGCGTTCACCTCGGCTTCCGGCGGCACGTCGCGGCTGGCGGACCTGCAGGTTGCGGTCGCGGCACTGTTGACCGCGCACGCGCTCAACGTCGGGTTCGGGCCGGTGATCGCCGGCACGGAGGCGTCGACCCGCGACCGGCTCGCCCACGTCGACCAGGTCGTCTCGTACGCCCGGATCTCCGCCGACGTCGGGCGTGACGAGCGAGACGCACCCTTGCGATACCCGTTTCGGTGGTGCTCAATTGTGAGTAGGTTGAGGCTGCCCCGGTGTGCGGCCACCAGGGGGCTTCGTCAGGTGGCCGGTCCTGGGTGGCGCTGAGCGGACAGGGGAGGCCCTTCGGATGAAGATCGTCGCGTTGTCCTGCACGCAGAAGCGTCTCCCGTCGCTGACCGACGCGCTGCTCGAGGCGGCGATCGCCGGCGTCGTCCGGGAGGTCGGCGACGCGGAGATCCAGCGGATTCGGTTGATCGACCATCGCATCGCGATGTGCGAAGGCGAGGACACCTGCCTTGATCCCGAGGCGGGCCGGTGCACGCTCGACGACGACTTCGAGCATGTCGTCGATCTGGCCGAGGGCGCGCAGGCGATGCTGCTCGCCATGCCGGTGTACGCGGGGAACGTACCCGCGGTGCTGAAGATCTTTCAGGAACGCTTGAAGAGCTTCATGAACGCCAGGCAACGCCCGTTCGGCAACCTGCTGGTGGGGACGATCGTGCATTCGCGCACGATGCTGACCGAGCCTGCACTGGGATCGTTGTTCCCGTGGTACCTGCGCCTACGGAACAAGAACGTGGCGTCGGCGTGCTTCACCCAGAACGATCATCAGGACCTGACCCGCACCGCGGCGCTCGACCTGTGTGTGGCCGTGGGCCGGCAACTCGGCATGACGCTCGACGGCAGCCGGTCGCAGGCCGTCGACCGCACGGCACTGCCGTTGGTTCAATCACCGGCTCGTCCGCGGTGCGGTGACCCGGCCGCGTCCTCTGCCGGAGCGTGAGGAGACTCCGCACGCCAGGTGCACCCGTCGCCCGACTGTTCGCACGACACCGTGACGTCCGGTTCCACGTAGCGGGCGGCGATGGCGGTGTTGAGTTCCTGGCAGTACGGGCACGGTGACGAGAACGTCAGGACCACGCCGGCGCGGGCGGCCCGTTTGCGGTACCGGAGGATCCCACAGTCGGCGTTGCGCAGGACGGTGCCCGAGGGCTGGGGCTCACTGGTCACCGCCGAGTCGTACAGCAACAGCTGACGCTGCAGCCGGGTCATGAAGTGATCGGTGGCGGACACCCCGGCGGGCCGTTGCGCTTGCAGCAGCTCCGCGGTGATGCGGGAGTTCGCCTGGATCCACGCAGCCAGGCCTTCTTCGCCGTGCTCTTCCAGGATGAACTCCTCTGCGGCCGCCTGGGCCTCGAAGAACCGTTGGCGCCACAGGTCGACCTTCTCGGCCGGGTCGAGGGAGGACCATTCACTGGTCATGGTCGGCGTCCCTGCCGGTGGCGCCGTCCAGCTCGGCGAAGACCTCCTGGGCGACGCGCAGCCCGTTGTTGGCGACCGGCCAGCCACCGTAGTAGGCGAGCTGAATGATGACTTCGACGATCTTCTCTCGTGACATCCCGAGGTGCAGGGCGGCACCGATGTGACCGCGCAACTCCCAATCGGTCCGCGCCAGCGTGACCGCGGTCAGCGCGACCAGTTCGCGCTCCTCGACGCTCAGGTGCGGGCGGGTCCAGATCTCGCCGAACAAGTGCTCGACGGTGATCTGCAGGAACTCCGGGTGGGAACCCGGACGCGGTTCGCGGCCGAAGACCCGCTGGAACATGGCCTCACCCCGCTCATGTCGGGCAGACGGCTGATTCATCGATCAACTCCTTCGTGTTGGTCGAACAGTTGTCAACGTCCACGACGCCACGAAGGCGACGACCAGCAGCACGGCGCCGCTGCCGAAGGCGGCCGGAACACTCACCCGCTCGGCGATGAGCCCGACGACGACCGGTCCGACCACGGCGCCGACATCGCTGCACATCGAGAAGACGGCGACGCCGCTGCCGGCCCGGCCGGCGACGACGTCACCGATCAGCGCGGCCGGTGCGGCGTTGAGCAGCGCTGATCCCGCCGCGTACACACTGAGCAGGACGACGAGCCAGGCGTACCTGTCCACGAACACCAGGGCGGTGATCGCCGCCGCAGCCACACCGGTGCCGGCGATCATGGCGGGCCGGCGGCCGGCCCGATCGACAACCCGGCCGGCCGGCATGATCAGCAGCGCCTGAACGACGGCGGATATCGTGAACGCCCACCCGACCCACGTCACGTCATGCCGCCACGCCACGACCACCGTGGGGACCAGTGCGCTGCGCAGCCCGAACAAGACCCATCCCTGCGCCAACGCCGCGAGGCAAGCCACCGGGTAGCGTCGGTCCCGCAGCAGGACCGACAGCCCGACCACGTCACGGCCAGGTGCTGCGCCGGCGGTTCGACCGGTGCGCAGCACCGCCAGTGTCAGCACCGCGGCGGCCAGCAACAGCACGGCGTACGCCACGAACGGCGCGGACAGGGCGACGAGAGCAAGGAGCCCGCCCAGTGCCGGTCCGCAGATCCCGCCGAGCAGGAAACCCGCTTCGAACACGGCGCTGGCCCGGCCCCGCTGGTCGGCTGGCGAGATCGCCAGGAGCGTCGCCAGTGCGGACACCGAGAACAGCACTGAGCCGACGCCGCCGAGGCCGCGGAACACGAGCAGCTGCCCGTAGGACCCGGCGAACGCCGTCAGGGCCGAGGAGACCGCACACAGCAGCAGGCCGGCGACCAGGACTCGCCGCTCCCCGAAACGAACTCCGAGCCGGCCGCAGAACGGACTGGTGGCCAGCCGCATCAACGCGAACAGGGCGACGAGCGCTCCGATCTGGGTGGGCCCGGCCCCGAACGTCGCCGCGTACACCGGCAGCACCGGGAGCACCAGTCCCAGGCCCAGCATGACGCAGCCACCAACGACACTGAGGACGTAGACCTCGCGGGGGAGACTCGGGACGGCGGCAGCGGGTGGGACGCTGCCAAGGCCGGCCGCCGTCACTGTCCGATCACAGGATGATGCTGAGCTTTCCGTGCTCGTACAACGTCTCGTGGTCGAGCGCCACGACCCGTCTGCGGACCCGGAACGACTCGCCGTCGACGACGAGTTCGAGCCGGCATTTTCCGACGTAGGCGTCAGAGCGCCCGTGCCCGAACCGGTACACGATGACATTCGCCGCCACGTCGAGGTGCGTGCCCCGATCGGTCAGGATCTCCACGTTGCTGATCGTCCGATTCGTCCGCGACCGAGGGTTCTCGCACCACACCTCACCGTTGAGGAGCTGCTCGATCCGCTGGCGCAGCCGGGCCGCGTCGTCGTCGATGAGCCCGAGCGCATCGGCGGTCTCGCCGCGGACGTCGGTGGCCGGCACCGAGTAGCGGATGTCGTCGGTCAGCATCTCGTCGTACCACTCGAGCAGGCGCCACTCGTCGAGCAGCCGCGCCTCACGGAAAAGGAACTGGCTCACCCGGTGCCACAACCGCACCTGGGCCGTTTCGTCGACCGTCAGCTCGATGGTCATCGTGGTTCTGCCCCTTGCGTCTCGGCCAGGTGAGCGACCTCGAGGTGACCGTCGTCGCCGTGCATCAGCCGGTCCCACTGCCGCCAGAACTCGCGGGCGGGAAGCTCGTCGGTCGTCTCCGGGACCTGCTTGCCCATGCCGCGTGACAGATCCGAGTAGCGGACCGTGCGGTTGAGATAACCCCGCTGGCACGACTCGATGATCTCGATGTCGTCGGGGGTGGCGAAGCCGGCGGGGCCGAGAAAGGTCAGGTAGTGACTCTTGCGGAGTTTCCGAATGTCCGGATCCTCGTCCTTGGGGGCCAGGGCGACCGAGGTGATGGCCATCTGGCCGGCGCCGATCGGGTCGATCTTGCGGATCGTGATCGCGATCGCGTCGATGATCATCAAGTTGGGGAAGATCAGCAGCGCACGATTGGTGCCGGTGATCCGTTCGGCGCGTTCGGCGCCGAACCGGTCGACGAACCGTGCGGCCGTCGCCTCGATCCGAGGTCGGACCTCGGCGTCGAACATCGGCGTCCAGTAGGCGAGCGGGCGGGCTGCCGCCGGTGGCAGCTCGTTGGCTCCATGCCCCAGTCCGAGGGCGCGGCCGAAGCCGCCTCGTCGCCGTGGTGGCAACGACCCCAGCGACTCCATGTAGCCGACGTAACGCTTGTGCAGGGCCCGGAAGTGGTAGATGTCGACGCTGTTCTCCATCATGAGCTTCCAGTTGGCCCGAGCCCCGTGGAGTTGCGCACCCTGGATCACCTCCATCCCGACCTCGGACTGGTCGTCGATCAGATCGAGGTACTCCGTCGCATCCGCCAGGTACTCGGTCAAGGTGCGCGGCTGCTGTGGATCGAAGGTGACGAACACGAAACCGCGGTAGCTGTCACTACGGTGCTGGGCCAGGCCGAAGTCCGCCTTTCGGAAGCCCGGCCCGTACCCGTCCGGGATCGGGACCCCGACCAGGTCGCCCTGGTTGGAGAACGTCCAGTCGTGATACGGGCACCGGAACGACCTGGCCTGCCCGGCCGGCTGCGAGCAGATCAGAGCCCCGCGGTGAGTGCAGCTGTTCGCGAACACCCGGATCACCCCGTCGGACCCGCGCGCCATGACCACCGGGCGCCCGCCGACGTCGCGTGCCACGTAGGAGCCCGGCCCGGGCACCTCCGATTCGTGCCCGACGTACAACCAGCAGCGATCGAAGATCCTGGTCATCTCCCGTGCGGCCAGGGCGTCGTCGGTGTAGGCGCGGCGATCCACGCGGAACGAGAGCCGCTCAAGGTCATCGAATACGATCGGGTCGCCCACCGGCCGCTGCAGTTCGATCGTCACTGCTCCCCCTTTCGCTGTAGCGTCTCGACGGTGCTGATGACCAGCTCGGCCGTACGCACGGCAGAATCGCCGCACTCCGGCTGCGCAGCGCGCAGCCGGGCCCGGTAGTCCCGGGCGGGATCGAGCAGATCGGTGACAGCGTCAGCGACCGCCTGCTCGGTGACGCCGGCCGGCTGCAACGCCGTCCCGAAGCCCGCGTTACCCACGAAGTACGCCTGAACAGGCTGATCCACAGCCAGCGGGATCACCAGCATCGGTGTCGCCGCCCGGATCGACTCCGCCACGGAGTTGTACCCGCCATGGGTGATGAACACGTCGGCGCGCTCGAGCACCTCACGTTGCGGCAGATACGGGGCGGTGAGCACTTCGTCGGGCAGCGCGAGCTCCTCGGCGAGATCTCCTACCGCAGCGATCACCTGTGCACCGGTCGCCGCCGCCCCGGTGATCACCGTGCGCAGCAGGTCCGGCCGCCGGTAGAAGATCGTGCCGAAGGAGACGTACACCACCGGGCGGTCGGGGTCGATCCGGTCCAGGCCCGAGAAGGCGACCTCGTCGCCGCGGGTACCCGCCGCACCCGGCAACCCGACCAGCTGCACACCGTCGTCGGTGACCGCGTCGTGCCCGACGAGAGCAGGAATCGTCGGCATCAAATTGAGAATCGGCGAACGGGCCGAATGAGTCCGGGTCGACCACAACACCCCGCGCCTGGTCAGGTAGTCGCCGACCTGCTCGTCGTACGGCCAGCGACCTCGTCGATGCTCGCTCGGGCATACGCCACCCAGGTTGGCCCAGATCATTCCGTACGGCACGCCGGACGCCTGTGCGCCGACCATGGCCGACGCCGTGACCGGCAGCGAATCGACGAGCACGAAGTCCGGCGCCGTCGCACGGAGCGCGTCAGCTGTCTGGTCTGCCACCGGCGACGACTGGAGCATCGGGCCGATCTTCGCGGGGTCGCCGCTCCACGGCGCCATCTCGACCTGCCCGATCGCGTGGACCTGCGTCTTGCCCAAGGCCTGGCGACGCCGTTCGTCGAGCGCGCCACCGTCGGCAGACAACAGCAGCAGCTCAACCTCACTGCCAGCAGTTCGGAGCGCATTGACCACCGGAACATACGGGTTCAGGTGACCGTGCTGGGTCGTGGTGAGGAGGGCGACGCGCATCAGATCTCCGATCCATCGAAAGAAGACGAACAGGGCGACTCAGGATCTGGCTCTGGATGCACCACAGCGGCCACGACCGCGACACCCCCTGCCTTCAGAAACGAGTCGAGACGGCGACGCACGAACGGCAGAACTCCGCCCCCGGACAGGCGAGAACGCCCGGCAGGTGAAAGGGACCGTCGACGTCCAGGTACTACTAAGAGGCTCTACGCATTCCCCACCATCGCTGAGGGACACATCGGTCGACGCTACTCGGAACAACCTCGAAATAACCGGGTTCACCACCTGCCTTAGGCGGTTTCACAAAGCCTGCCGGGATGCGCAATCGATGTCAATGCCCCTCAACTGGCAGCTGTCCCAGTCGTACTCGGCGTCCTCGCGGTGCAGGTCCCGGTATTCGAGCTTGGTGGGGTCTCGTCCATATTCGGCAATGGGCGTGGACAGTGGCGCGTTCGGCGGTGTACCGGGCGACCGAGCGAGCCGCCGCCGTGGAGTCGTCAGGTTCAGGCCGGGGTGGGCTGATGAGGGCCTGGACGACGACGAACACCGCGATGGCGAGTACGAGGTAGGCGAAGGCGGGGCTGAGACGTTTCGCGGCTAGTCGGGCGCCGAGGCGTCCGGCGGCGAGGGAGCCGGTGGAGGCGGCGGCGATGCGGTAGTCGAGGGTGGCGTCGCCGGCGGCGGAGTTGATGACGATGATGACCCCTGCCCGGGCAGGGGTGTTCCCGCGCAGGCTCACACGTCCGGGCTGAAGGGGATCCCGGCGGGCAGCGCCTCTCGCAACATGGCAGCGAACGTGCCGTCCTTCAGGCCGAAGTTGGCGCTGGGCGGAGGTCGCCACGTAGCGCGCCCGGTCGCCATGCACCCAGACCACGACGTGCTCCCAGTCGTGCCGATGCCCGCTCTGGACGTTGGCCACGAGTTGGTCCTTCTCGAAGTACAGCCGTACGCGTAGGCGCACCAGCCGTTGTCGCAGGCGTGCCGCGAGTACCCGTTGGCGTTGTCCAGGTCGGACCGGTCGCGGCACTGTCCGGCGAGCGGGCCGGTCGGCTTCAGCCCGCCGTTGAGCGTCCCGTCGGGGCCGATCGCCGGGGCCGGGTAGCAGCCGTCGGTGTCGTAGTCGTAGGCGGGTTGCCACTTCCGCTCGGCCGTCTCCGCGTTGCCCGGCAGTTTCCGGTGCGTCGTGGCGAGGGCGACGCCGGCCCCGGCGACGACCATCGTGGCGGCACCGACCACGGCGACCAGCGACCGCAGAACGTGCCGGGTCCGCACCCTGCCTCGCCGGCCACGCCCGGGATCGTCGGCGGCGGACAGCGCTACGGGATCGGTCATACCGAAAACTCCTCACGTCTGGTCCAGGTTGGGCACGAGTGTCGCCACGGAAGCTGTCCAGCGCCAGACGCCCATGCGTCTATGTCCCGAACTGCTGCCACGGGGGGACACGGCGTCATCGTCAGGTGACTGCGGGCTGACCAGCCGGGATGCGCGCCGTCGGTCCGGGGGCGACGGAGCCAGGCCGTCCGTGCGACCCCTTGCTCCGTGCCGCTGGTTGATCTACGCTCGGAAAGCGCTTACCCCACCCCGTCTGCCGAGAGGGCGAGCGTGCCACCAGTGAACCGGCCCCTGTCTCCCGGCATCTGCTCGGTGACCCTTCGACACCTGCCCGCGTCGACGGTGCTGGATGTCACCGCCGACGCCCGGCTGTCCTGCGTCGAATGGGGTGCCGACGTGCACGTCCCGCCGGGTGACCGCGCGACGGCGGCCCGGGTACGCGCCGAGGGCCTCGACCGGGGCATCCGGGTCGCCTCCTACGGCTCCTACTTCCGCGCCGGTCCGCACACCGCCGACGACTTCACTGCCGTGCTGTCCAGCGCGGTCGCTCTCCGCGCCCCGCGGATCCGGATCTGGGCCGGCACCGTCGGCTCCGCGGCGGCCACCGTCGAGCAGCGCCGGGCGGTGGCCCACGAGACCCGCGCCGCCGCACGGCAGGCCAGCGACGTCGGCATCGACCTGGCCTTCGAGTACCACTGCGGCACGCTGACCGACACCGTCGGGTCGACACTGGACCTGCTCGCCGACGTCGGGCATCCCGGCGTGCGCACGTACTGGCAGCCAAACGTGGGGCTCGCCGACGCCGACGCCCTCGACGACCTGCGGCAGGTGCTGCCCTGGGTCGACACGGTGCACGTGTTCTCCTGGTGGCCCCGGCAGGAGCGCCTGCCGCTGGCGGCCCGCGACCGGCTCTGGCGCGACGTGTTCACCCTGCTGCGCGGCACCGGACGCCAGCACGACACCCTGCTGGAGTTCGTGGTCGACGACGACGCCGACCGGGTCGCCGACGAGGCCGCCACGCTCACCCGCCTCATCGCGGAAGGCGACGAGCGTGAGTGACCGGGGACCACTGGCCCGCCGCTGGGAGTTGCTCGGCGCCGACGTCCGGGCGGCCGCCCTCGCACGGGCCCGGGAGGCGATCGGGCTCGCCCTGCCCGGTGACCGGCGGGCCTGGTCCCACGTGGACGAGGTCACCGCCCGCGCGATCATCGAGCGGGCCGAGGCGAACCGGCGCAGCCCGTGGCCGCAGCTGCGGCTGTCCGACTACGCACGCTACTGGCGCGACGGCAACCGCACCGCCTACGAGGAGCCGGCCGGCGAGCTGCGCCGGCGTACGTCCGTGGCGGTGCTGGCCGCGGTGCTCGGCGGGCAGCCGCACCTCGACGAGGCGGCGGACGGCCTGCTGGCGCTCTGCGAGCAGACCACCTGGTGCTGGGCGGCACACGAATCCTTCGCCGCGGAGCGCGGGCAGGTGCTGCCCGACCCCGACCGCCCCTACCTCGACCTCGGCGCCGCCGAAACCGTCGCCGTGCTGGCCTGGGCCGACCTGCTCCTGGCCCCGGCCCTGGACGCCCGGGTGCCCGGACTGCGTGACAGGATGCGTCGGGAGGCCCGGCGGCGCGTCGTCGAGCCGTTCCTGGGCAGCCGCAAGTGGCACTGGCTCGGCCTGGACGGGCACCTGCACAACTGGAACCCGTGGATCCACGGTCATCTCCTCGCGACCGCCCTGTTCCTGGTCGACGACGCACCGGTGCGGGCTCGGGTGGTCGACCTCGTCGTCGACGGCCTCGACCGGTACCTCGCCGCCCTGCCCGCCGACGGCGGCTGCGACGAGGGCTACGCCTACTGGTGGAACGGGCCGGCACGTCTCGCCGAGGCCCTCGACCTGCTCGACCGGGCCACCGACGGGCTGCTGGACCCGTGGCACTGGGCGCCCCTGCCCGAGCTGGCCCGGTACCCGCACCGGATGGCGCTCGGCGACGGGTGGTACGTCAACGTCGGCGACGGCCCCGCCCGCCCCGACGCCGAGCAGGCGTGGCACGTGTTGCACCGGTGGGGTCGGGCCACCGGCGACCAGCAGGTCGTCGCGCACGCGGCGAGCCACCGCGTCCCGGGTACGCCGGCGGTGACAGCCGACGCCGGGCTGGGCAGGGCCGTGCTCGGGCTCGTCGACGCGTCGTGGGCCGCCCAGTCGCCGGCTGCCGCGCCGTTGCCCGCGACGTCCTGGCTGCCCGACGTCGAGGTGCTGGTCAGCCGCGAACATGCCGGCTCCACCCGAGGGCTGTGCGTGGCGGTCAAGGGCGGGCACAACGACGAGAACCACAATCACAACGACGTCGGTTCCTACCTGGTGGCGCTGGACGGGGTGCCCGTGCTGGTCGACCTCGGGCAGCCGACCTACACGGCGATCTCCTTCACCGCCCGGCGGTACGAGCAGTGGATCACCCAGAGCCAGTGGCACAACCTGCCGGTCGTCAACGGCCACGGGCAGTCTCCCGGGCCCGGGTTCCGGGCCACGGCGATGACCGTCGACCTCGGTGCGGACGGCGACACCGCCCGACTCGACCTCGTGGGCACGTACGCCCCGGACGCCGGCTGCCGGTCGTGGCAGCGGCAGGTACGCCTCGACCGGCGTACGGGGACGGTCGCCGTGACCGACGCCTGGCAGGTCGACCACCCAACCGACGTCCGGCTGCACCACGTGATCGCCGGCGATCCGCTCGCCCACCAGGCCGGGGAGCTGACGATCCGCTCCCTCGGCGGGCGCGTGCTCACCCTGGCGTGGGATCCGCACGCCGGAGCCGGACGGCTCGAACGGCACGTCGTGGACGATCCGCTGCTGTGCGGTGTCTGGGGTGGGGCCGTCCACCGGCTGGTCCTCGTGCCGCCGGCAGCGACCGCCGGCTCGTTCACCCTGACCGCCTCGGGAGGCCAGCATGACCGCCGATGACAGGCGACTGTCCCCGTTCACCGGCTACACCCGGGCGCATTGGGCCGCCTCGGCGGACCGGATGCTGCTGGCCCTGCGGCCGTACGCCTCGGTCGACCATGCACGGATCGACCTGCCGGGGCGCGCCAGCGCGTACGGCCGGGACAGCGACTCGCTGGAGGCGTTCGCCCGGTCGTTCCTGCTGGTCGCGATCCGCCTGCGCGGCGAGTCGGGCGCGGATCCGCACGGACTGGCCCAGTGGTACGCCGACGGGCTGCGGGCCGGCACCGATCCCTTTTCGCCGACGGCGTGGCCGCGCCCGGACCGGCTCGGCCAAGCGAAGGTCGAGGCCTGCTCGATCGCGCTGGGCCTGCACCTGAGCCGGCCGTGGCTGTGGGATCTGCTGATGCCCGGTGACCGCGAGCGGATCGTGGCCTGGCTCGGCACCGTGGTCGGGCAGGAGTACCCGCCGATCAACTGGGTGTGGTTCCAGATCGTCGTCGAGACGTTCCTGCGTTCGGTGGGTGGCCCGTGGTCGGCGGAGGACGTGGAGCGCGGACTACGTGTCCACGAGTCGCTGTACCGCGCGGACGGGTGGTACAGCGACGGACCCGAGCGGGCCTACGACCACTACGGCGGGTGGGCCCTGCACGTCTATCCGCTGCTCTGGGCGGAGATGGCCGGCGAGTTCTGCCCCGATGGGCTCCGCCGCGCCTGGCGGGAGCGGCTCGCCCGGTTCCTCGACGACGCCGTGTGCCTGATCGGCGCGGACGGCTCCCCGCTGTTGCAGGGCCGCAGCCTCAGCTACCGGTTCGCCGCCGCCGCACCGTTCTGGGTGGGCGCGATGACCGGCGCCAGCGATCTGGCCCCAGGGGTGCTCCGGCGCGCGTGCAGCGGCATCCTGGCGCATTTCGAGGCAGAGGGGGTGCCGGACGAGCGAGGGCTGCTGACACTCGGTTGGCACCGCGAGTGGCCGGCGATGGCGCAGTCCTACTCCGGCCCCGGCTCGCCGTACTGGGCGGCCAAGGGGATGCTCGGGCTGGCCCTGCCCGCCGACCATCCCGTCTGGACGGAGCCGGAGGGGCCGCTGCCGGTCGAACGGGGGGACGTGGCCGTCGCGCTGCCGATACCCGGCTGGTTGATCAGCGGCACCCACCGGGACGGTCTGGTGCGGATCGTCAACCACGGCACGGACCATTCGGTGCCGCACGACGAGCGGGCGGACTCGCCGTTGTACGCCCGGCTGGGCTACTCGACGGCCACCCTGCCGCCGCTGGTCGGGGCGGCGGTCGGCGACCCGTCGGACAATTCCGTCACGGTGGTCGACGGTACGGATCGGTTCAGCCATCGCAACGGTTTCGAGGCGCTGGGCTGTGACCTGGTCGACGGCGTGGGCCGGGCATTGTCGCGGGCCCGGGCACACTGGGTCGCGACGGAGGACGACCACGGTCCGGACCACGGCTCGGGCCGCCGGGGTGCGGTTCGGCACGGTCCGACGCTGACCATGGGGTCGCTGCTGCGCGGCGCGGTGGAGGTGCGGGCGGCTCGGGTCGACTCGTCGGTCGGGCTGGACGCCGCGACCCGGCTGGAGTTCAGCGGTTGGCCGGTGGCCGGCGACGGGCCGCCCGGGGTTCGGGTGCTAGCCGATCCCGGCGTCGAGGTGACCGGTGACCGGTTGGTCTCCTGCCTGGTGGGGCTGGTCGGGCTCGACGCCGCCGAGGCACGCCGGGAACGACACACCTCCCCGCTGGGCGAGCATGTGGCGGTGCCGCTGCTGCGGACCGCGCGGGCGCCCCGGGTGGGCGGTGTGTACGTGGCGGCGGTTGTCCTGCGGGGGGCGGACGCGGCGCAGACCGCGCTGCCGACCGTGACGGTACGGCTGGACGGGACGGCGGACACGGTCACCGTCCGGTGGCCGGACGGGGTGACGTCGACCCTGTCCCTGCCGTCTCGCCCCAGCGCGGAGGCGACCTGAGACGGCGCGGGGTCGCCGCCGGCCACAAGCAGCGGACTCGGCCGGTCAGCGGGACGGGCGGGGGGTGGACGAGTCCCGGATCACGAGTTCGGGGGTGATCAGCACGCGCTGCGAGGAGCGGCGTCTGCCCTCCAGCAGCCGGGCCACCATCAACTCGACCGCCACCCGGCCCACCTGACTCTTCGGGGGCCGGACCGCGGTCAGGGCCGGCTCGGCCAGATGAGCGACCTCGTCGTCGTACGACACCAGGGCGAGGTCGTCGGGGATGGACACTGCCTGCTCGGCGCAGTACTGGGCAATGGACATCGCGTCGGGATCGCCGTGCACGATCAGCGCCGTGGTGCGTGACCGCCGACACCGGCGCAGGATGCCGTCGATGATTTCCCGGTGCCCCGGCGCGTCCAGCGCGACCGCCTCCCGGATCACCATGTCGTCGGGCAGGCCGAGGTCGGCGCAGGCCAGCGCCCACCCATGGGCCAGGTGGGCGGAGGTGGGGCTGCCCTTGGAGAGCACGAGTCCGATCCGGCGGTGGCCGTGCTGGTGCAGGTGACGCACCGCCATCTCCAGGCCCAGCGAGTGGTCGCTGCGCACCCACTCCAGCTGGCGCAGGGTGGGTGTCCATCGGGGTGTCTGCCGCTCCACCAGGATCGTCGGCACGGGCAGGTTCCCGATCCAGCCGATCATCTCGTCGACGCCGTCGCCTTCCAGGCTGGGTGCCAGCAGCAGCCCTTGGACCTGCTGCGACTCGATGAGTCGGGTGATCTGCCGGCGGTCTTCCTCCGGGTCGTAACTGGACCCGCGTAGTTGGATGTGCACGCCGAGGGAGGCGGCGGCGTTGCGGGCGCCGGTGACGATCGACGGCCAGTAGTAGTCGAGCGACGGCACCACCATGCCGACGGTGAAGCGGGTGGGCGCCGGGCGTTGCCGCCGGGGCGCCGGCCCAAGCTGGGTGGGAAGCGTCGCCCCACCGTGAACCTTCGTCAGGAGGTTCTCCTCAGCCAGAACGGTGATGTCGCGGCGCACGGTGAGTTCGCTGACGCCGAGGGTGCTGGCCAGCTCCTTGACCCGCACCGCTCCGTGGCGACGCAACTCCTCCATGAGCCGCTCGCGGCGCTGGAGGTTGAACATCCGGTTCCTCGGCATGGAGCCGTCCTCCAGGCTTGTGTTCGTTCGTGATCGTTTCGGATCGATCCAGACTGCCTTGTAGCGACCGTGTTCGGAATAGGTTATCCATGTCACCGACGCGAATTCAAAGGCTTCGTGCCGGTCGAATGTCGGCCAACGATCCGTAATCGGGGAGACAGATTGACGGTGCAGACCAAGCAGCAGGCACTCGTCGTGATGGACCGGGACTCCTTCCGGGCCCACTTCGACGAGGCACGGCTGGCACGGCTCGCCGGGCTGGTCGCCCTGGCCGATCCGATCTGCGTGGACGAGCTGGACTCCCCGGCCGCTCGCGCCCGGATGGCGGCGGTCGAGGTGCTGGTGACCTCCTGGGGGGCGCCGACGCTGACCGCCGAGCGGCTCGCCGCAGCCCCGGCCCTACGGGCCGTCTTCCACGCCGCCGGCAGCGTCCGTTCCCTGGTCACCGGTGAGGTCTGGCGGCGCGGCATCCGGGTCACCAACGCCGCGGACGCCAATGCGATCCCGGTGGCCGAGTACACCATCGCCGCGATCATCTTCGCCGGCAAGAAGGCGCCGTTCATCGCCGCCGATCCCGAGGCGGCGTACCAGGGCTGGGGCCACCGCGACGGGTACGGGGACCTGTCGAACTACCGCCGGACCGTCGGCGTGGTCGGCTTCTCCCGGATCGGCCGCCGGGTGGTCGACCTCCTGGGTTGTCTCGACTCCGCGCAGTGTCTGGTGGCGGACCCGCACGCCGATCCCGCCGAGGTCGCCCTGGCCGGCGCGGCGCTGGTGGACCTGCACGAGCTGCTGCCGCGCAGCGAGATCCTGTCACTGCACGCGCCAGCGCTGCCGAGCACCTACCACATGATCGGCGCGGCGGAACTCGCGCTGCTGCCCGACCACGCGACGGTCATCAACACCGCCCGAGGCAGCCTGGTCGACTCCGAGGCTCTCGCGGCGGAGTGCCGCTCCGGTCGGCTCTTCGCGATCCTCGACGTCACCGAGCCCGAGCCGCTGCCCGCGGACGCCGCGCTGCGTGGCGCACCCAACGTCATGATCACTCCGCACATCGCGGGGTCGCTCGGCTCGGAGATCCTGCGGCTGACCGACCACACCCTCGACGAGCTGTCCCGGTGGATCGCCGCCGAACCGCTTCGGGCCGAGGTCACCCCCGAGGCCCTGACCCTGCACGCCTGACCACCCAGCGACTGCCCCGGTCGTCGCGCTTGAATCCCCCGATGAAGGAGTTCTTGTGAAGAGAAGGCTTACCCAGGCCCTGGCGATCGCCACCGGTATCGCGCTGGCCACCACCGGCTGCGGCAGCGGCGAGAAGTCCGCCACCACCGCAGACGGCAAGACGATCCTGACGGTGGCGCTGTGGAACTACGACACCACGCCGGAGTTCAAGGCCCTGGTCGAGGCGTACGAGGCGGAGCACAAGGATGTCGACGTGCAGCCGGTCGACATCCTGGCCGACGACTACCCGGAGAAGGTCACCACCATGCTGGCCGGTGGGGACAGCACCGACGTGATCACCATGAAGAACGTCATCGACTACGCCCGGTACGGCACCCGCGGGCAGCTGGCCTCCCTCAAGGAGGAGGTGGGCAAGCTCGACAAGAGCAAGTACCGCGGCCTGGACGCCTTCGACCTGGACGGCGACTACTTCGCCCTGCCCTACCGCCAGGACTTCTGGGTGCTCTACTACAACAAGAAGCTGCTGCAGAACTCCGGCGTCGACCTGACCAACCTCACCTG
The DNA here is from genome assembly GCF_004348615.1 of Micromonospora sp. KC207. Taxonomy (NCBI): domain Bacteria; kingdom Bacillati; phylum Actinomycetota; class Actinomycetes; order Micromonosporales; family Micromonosporaceae; genus Micromonospora; species Micromonospora sp. KC207. The sequence goes on along the minus strand of NZ_SMKJ01000020.1, from coordinate 16,267 downwards.
GCAGGAGTACGCCGACCTGGCCAAGAAGACCACCACGGGCAGCGGCGCGAACACCGTGTACGGGACCTACCAGCACACCTGGCGGTCGCTGGTACAGGCCATCGCGGCGGCGCAGACCGGCGGCGACCAGCTCGGTGGCGACTACAACTTCATGAAGCCGCAGTACGCCCTCGCGCTCGACCTGGAGAAGTCGGGGGCGACGCTGAAGTGGGCCACCGCCAGGACCCAGAAGGTCACCTACCACACGATGTTCTCCGAGGAGAAGGCGGCGATGCTGCCCATGGGCACCTGGTACGCCGCCCGACTCATCGACGAGAAGAAAACTGGCAAGATCAAGGTCGACTGGGGCATGGCGCCGCTGCCGCAGGCCACCGAGGGCGCCTCGACCACCTTCGGCTCGCCGACGGCGTTCGCGGTGAACAAGAAGGCCCGCAACGCCGAGGCGGCGCGGAAGTTCGTCGCCTGGGCGTCGGGGGAGAAGGGCGCGGCGGCCATCGCGAAGATCGGGGTCTTCCCGGCGTTCACCGACGCGGCCATCACCGACCTGTACTTCGGGGTGGACGGGATGGCCAACGACGAGGTGGCGAAGAAGGCGTTCCAGCCGGGCGAGGTGAAGCTGGAGATGCCGGTGAGCGAGAAGTCCTCCGACGTCGACAGGATCCTCAACGAGGAGCACGAGCTGATCATGACCGGTGAGAAGTCCGTGGACGCCGGCATCGTCGAGATGGGCAAGCGGGTCAAGTCCGAGGTCGACTGACCGCCGGGTGCCCCGGGGGCCCATCGCCCCCGGGGCACCCTCCACCTCAGGGAAGGAGGAACGTCCGGGCCCCGGACGAGCACCCACCATGGTTTCCACCACCGCATCCGCGTCCGCCCCCCGGACGCGCAGCAGGCTCCGCCGGCGCAACACGCTGGCCGGCTGGAGTTTCATCCTGCCGAACTTCATCGGCTTCGCGGCCCTCACGCTGGTGCCCGTCGTCGCCTCGCTGGCCCTCGCCTTCATGAAGTGGAACTCCTACAGCACGCCCGAGTGGGTGGGCCTGGACAACTTCCGCCGCATGGTGGACAGCGAGAGCTTCTGGACCGCGCTGTACAACACCATCTACTACGCGGTCGGCCACGTGCCGCTCACGCTCGTCGCCGCCCTGGGTTTCGCCGTCCTGCTCAACCGCAAGCTGCGCGGGGTGCGGTTCTTCCGTACCGCACTGTTCTTCCCGTACATCACCTCGCTGGTGGCCGTGGCGGTGGTCTGGAACATGTTGTTCAGTCCCGACGCCGGCCCGGTGAACCAGTTCCTGCGCGCGGTCGGCGTCGACAGCCCGCCCGGCTGGACGACCTCGACGACCTGGGCCATGCCCGCGCTGATCATCACCAGCGTCTGGCGGGACATGGGCTACTACATGGTGCTCTACCTGGCCGGGTTGCAGACCATCCCCGGCGAGCTGTACGAGGCCGCCAAGATGGACGGCGCCTCCCCCTGGCAGCGGTTCTGGCACATCACGCTGCCCTCGCTGCGCCCCACCACCTTCTTCGTCCTGATCATGCTGACCATCTCCAGCTTCAAGGTCTTCGACCTGGTCCAGGTGATGACCGAGGGTGGCCCGGGCCGCTCCACCCTCGTCCTCTCGCAGCTGATCTTCCGGGAGGGCATCGAGCAGGGCCGCTTCGGATACTCCTCCGCGATCGCGATGGTCCTGTTCGTGATCGTCCTGCTCATCACGGTGGTCCAGTTCCGGCTCCAGCAGAGGAAGCAACGATGACCGCGACCGCCACCACACCGCAGCGCCGGGCCGGCACCCCCACCGGGGCCGCCCCCCGGCCCCGGACGCCGCGCCGGCGGCCCAGCGCCGTGGCCGGCCGGATCGCCCTGCACGTCCTGCTCACCGTCCTCGGGCTCGCCGTCATGGTTCCGTTCCTGTGGATGGTGACCTCCTCGCTGAAGCTCGACTCCCAGGTCTTCACCACCCCCATCCAGTGGATTCCCGAGGAGTTCCACTGGGACAACTACACCCGCATCTGGGAACGCATCCCGCTGGTCACCTACCTGAAGAACTCACTGTTCCTCAGCGTCGTCATCACGGCGTTGCAGGTGCTCACCGGCAGCTTCGCGGCGTACGGGTTCGCCAAGGTCCGCTTCCCCGGGCGGGACGCCCTCTTCGTGGCGTACATCGCCACCATCGCCGTGCCGTGGCAGGCATACATGGTGCCGCAGTACATCATCATGGAGCGGGCGGGCCTGGTGAACACCCACCTGTCGCTGATCCTCCTGCAGGCGTTCGGCGCGTTCGGGGTGTTCCTGATGCGGCAGTACTACCTCACCATTCCCGACGAGTTGTGCGAGGCCGCCCGGGTGGACGGCCTGAGCGAGTACGGCATCTGGGCGCGGATCGTGCTGCCGCTGTCCAAGCCGGCGCTGGCCAGCCTCGCCCTGTTGACCTTCGTCAACACCTGGAACGACTACATGGGTCCGTTCATCTACCTGACCAGCAACGACCTGTGGACGGTGCAGATCGGTCTGCGTTCGTTCGTCGGCGTCTACGACGCCGAGTACGCCATGATCATGACCGGTTCGGTGCTGTCGGTGCTGCCGATCCTGACCGTCTTCCTCATCGGGCAGCGCTACTTCGTCCAGGGCATCGCCACCAGCGGGCTGAAATGACCAGCACATGACCGCTCCCACCACCCCCCACCGGACGCTGTCGGCCCGGGTCAACGTCAGCGCGGACACCTGGACGACCGTCTGGTCGTTCGTCCACCGGGTGCTCGTGGTCAACCTGGGCCTGGCCGTCACCAACCTGCCGCTGCTCGTGGCGCTGGCCGTGGTCGCGCAGCCCTGGCGCTACCCGGTCTTCTTCGGGCTGCTGGCGATCAGCGTCGGCCCGTCGCTGGCCGCCGCGTTCGGCTACCTCGCCCGGGCGGCGACGCCGGCCGACCAACCCCCCGTACGCGACTTCATCCGCGCCTATCGGCGGTTCTTCGTCTCCGCGCTCGCCCGCTGGACGGCCACGGTGGCGCTGCTCGCCATCCTCACCACCGACATCGTCGTCCTGCACGACTCCCGGTACGGCGCACTGCTCGTCCCGCTGCTGGCCGTCATGGCGGTCCTCGTGCTCGCCGCGAGCCTGCAGACGCTGGCACTGGCCGTGCTGGCTCCGCGTCTGGGTTTCGGGCCGGCCGTCCGGATCGCCGCGTACACCGCGGTGCGACGGGCCCCGCTCAGCCTGTTCAGCCTGGTTCTGCTGCTGGTGGCCGCGCTGTCTGTCAACCAGGCGCCGCTGCTGGGGCTGGCCACGGTACCGGGCTGCGCGCTGGTCGCGGTGTGGGTCAACAGCCGGGCCGCGCTGGCCCACCTCATCCCCGACGACGAGCCGGATGGCCATCACGCACCCCGCGAGGAGCAAGCATGACCGGACCCTCCGCCCCGACCCGGCCGGCGGCCGTGCAAACCGCGACCGCCGACGGCGGGTACCCCCCGCTGTCGGCTGACCATGCATTTGATGGTTTGTGGGCAACTTTCGGCCTGTAAAGCGGAAAAGTTTGCACCGATGGTTCAACGATACGGTTGAGGCATGGTTGCTGGCATCGAAGACATCGCCCATCCCGTCGACGCCGCCACTGTCCTGAGCCTTCTTCCGGCTCGGCCGCGGCTGCTCGCCGTGGGCGAGCCCACCCACGGCGCGGACGTGCTGCTCGACGTGCGAAACCATCTCTTCCGGCAGCTCGTCGAACAGGAGCGCTACCGGACGATCACGATTGAGAGCGACTGCATGTCAGGACTGGTCGTGGACGACTACGTCGCCTCGGGCGAGGGCACCCTCGACGAGGTCATGGAACGTGGCTTCAGCCACGGGTTCGGCGCGTCCGAGGCCAACCGCGAGCTGGTGCGTTGGATGCGTGCGTACAACAAGGATCGGCCGGCGGCGCAGCGGCTGCGCTTCGCCGGGTTCGACGGACCGCTGGAGATCACCGGCGCCGCGAGCCCCCGGCAGTCCCTCACCGCCCTGCACGCCTACCTCGCCGCCCGGGTCGACGCCGAACTGCTTGCCCGCACCGCGCGGACACTCGACCACCTGCTCGGCGCCGACGACCGGTGGACCGATCCCGCCGCGATGATGGACCCGTCCCGGTCCGTGGGGCAGACCCCGGAGGCCGCGCAGCTACGGGTGCTCGCCGACGACCTGGTGGCACTGCTCGACGCGCAGACGCCGCACCTGATAGCGACGTCCTCGCTGGCGGACTGGGACCGGGCACGCCTGTACGGGCGCACCGCCATCGGGCTGCTGCGGTACCACTTCTGGATGGCCGACACGTCATCGGACCGGATGGCGCGGCTGCTGGGTCAACGGGCGTCGATGATGGCCGCCAACCTGCTCGCCCTCGCCGAACGCGGCCCGACACTGGTGTACGGCCACAACGCCCACCTGCAGCGGGACAGGAGCACGATACGGATGGGCGGCCTGCCGGTGCAGTGGTGGAGCGCCGGCGCGATCGTCGGCGCTCAGCTGGGCGAGGCGTACGCCTTCCTGGCCACGGCCCTCGGCACGTACCACCACCACGGCGTGGGCACCCCACCCCCGGACACCATCGAAGGACTCCTGTACGCGCTCCCGCAGGACCGGTACGTCGTCGACGCCCGCCGGCTTGCCTCGATCCTCGGCGACGTACCGTCCGCCGCCCGCGTGTCGCCGTGGTTCGGTTATTCTCCGCTGGACCCGGCCCAGGTGCCCCGCCACGACGCCATCGTGTTCGTCAAGGACGTCCCGCCGACCTGACCCGCGCACGCGGCCCCTCACCGGCCTGTCGGCGGTGGGTAGCGGCTACCGTGAAAGTGGGAGGTGGCCAGGTGAGCAGCAGGTGGGAGGCGGCAGCCGAGGCGCAGATCCGCGCCGCCCAGGAACGCGGCGAGTTCGACAACCTGCCGGGCATGGGCAGGCCGATCCCCGGCCGGGGCGTGCCCTACGACGAGTCGTGGTGGATCAGGAGCTACCTGGAGCGCGAGAAGCTGCCCAGCGAACTGCTACTGCCCACCCCGCTGCTGCTGCGCCGCCGGATCGAGCGGATCCCCGACGAGGTGCGTGACCTGCCCACCGAGGCGTCCGTGCGGGCGTACGTGGCCGACCTCAACACGCAGGTGGTGGCCTGGCTGCGTAACCCGGTGGGTCCGCGGGTCGTGGTCCGCCCGGTCAACGCCGACGAGGTGGTCAGCCGGTGGCGTGCCGCCCGCGACGCGGGCGACGCGCAGAAACGCCCCGCCCCGCAGCTGCCGCTGCCCGCTGATTGATCATGCTCTGATCGTGTTTCCTGAGACGGTGCCTGGGGTTATCCCGTGCCGATTGGGCGCAGGAGCAGGATTGACGAACGTTCAGAATTTCTGAAGAGATCTCGTCGTCGGTGACGTTCCTGCATCACCGGCGAACCGAACACCTGCACTCGCGGCCTCGTTTCTCACGAAGTTCGAGCTGTGGTTGGCATTGGAGGATTATGCGTCGTCGAGGGTGCCGCTGCCGCGCGACGACGGTGACGAGGAGTCGGAGCGGCTCAGCGACGAAGTTGCACCCTGCGGTATGTCAACGCCGGACGGAACGTCTACAGCCGCCGTGCCCTGACCCGAAGACACCGACCACCATACCGGTGCCCGGAGCGGACGGGAACACCCCGGACCGCGACGGTGGACGCCGAGTGTGTCATCCGGAACACCGAGCGACCGGGACCCGCCGGCCACGAGTTCCGTCAGGGCGTGGCCGCGGCTCCGTAACTGCTGTTCACCCCCAGGCCCGCGCCGTGTTCACACCGGCTTGTCGGTCGACGCGGGTCGAGCGAGGATGTGCTGGCCCGCCTTGACGATCTGGTCGTACTCGGCGCGCCGGGCGTCGTAGGCAGGCTCCAGGTACGTCACCGAGTCGGTGCCGACCGGCAGCCGCAGCGGTGGCGACTCCATCTGGCCGAGCCGCCAGACCACGTCGGCGAAGAGTTCGGGAGAGTTGATCTCCGCCTTGGTGTTCATGCCCCGAACCGCGGCCAGCATGCCGTCACCGACCGGGGCGTAGTCCGCGATCCGGCGCTGCGGCATGACCATGTTGGCGCTGTAATCGGTGGCGAAACCGCCCGGTTGCAGGATGGTGACCTTCACCCCGAGATGCCCGGCCTCGGCGGCCAGCGACTCGGCCGCCCCCTCCACCGCGAACTTGCTCGCGGTGTACGCGGCAAGCCCCGGGAAGGGCACCACGCCGGCGACCGAGCTGACGAAGACCGCGTGCCCGCGACGCTGCGCCCGCCACAACGGCAGGACCGCCCGGGTGAGCCGCCAGGGGCCGAACACGTTGGTGTCGAACTGCGCGGCGAGTTCCGCGTCGGAAACCTCCTCGAAGGTGCCGAACTGTCCGTAAGCCGCGTTGTTGACCAGGACGTCAACGCCGCCGAAGGCGTCCACCGCCCGCCCGATCGCCGCCGCGCACTGCGCCGCATCCCGTACGTCCAGGGCGGCGGCCACCACGTTGCCCGGATGCCGTGCCACCAGGCCGTCGAGGGTCTCGGGCCGCCGGGCGGCCGCCACCACCTGCTCCCCCTCGGCGGCGAGCCGGGCCGCGAGGGCGCGGCCGAGTCCACTCGAACACCCCGTGACCAGCCAACGCTTCGTCATCGCCCTCGATCTCCATCCGCTGGTTTACCTGCCGACCGCAGAGTGTCAGAACCGGCGGAGCAGCTGAAGGGGCATCAACTGTCGCCAAGCAGATTCGTCGGATATCCGGCGCGCACCGCCGCGCGACACTTAGAGTTCCTAACGAAATGACCACTTGGTTTTTCGTCTTTTGTAGAGGGTGATCTACGGTGTCGGGCCGTGAGGCGTGGCGAGCAGCCGCCGTGGATCGTGTCGGACGGGCTGTGGCAGCGTATCCGGGGTTGAGGAAGATCTGTACAGGAATTAGCGCTAAGGGTGATCTTGCGGTGGGGGCAGCAAGCGCGGGGTGAGATCACGTACGTTGTCCGGCTATGCCCGTCGAGTTCCTGTCTGATGATCAGGCTGCCGCGTACGAGCGGTTCGCCGGCGACGTCACCCAGTCCGAGTTGGAGGGCTTCTTCCTGCTCGATGGCACCGCGCTAGACCTGATCGCGAACAAGCGCGGGGATCACAACCGACTCGGGGTCGGTCTCCAGATCGGGACCGTTCGGTACCTGGGTCACTTCCTGACCGAGGATCCTCTGGACGTGCCGTGGTCGGCGGTGGAGTACGCGGCCGGGCAGTTGGACATCGCGGATCCGTCGGTGGTCAAGCGGTACACCGAGCGGCAGCAGACGGCGTACGAGCATGCGTGGGAGATTCGCGCCGCGTACGGGTATCGGGACTTCGCCGAGCCTGGAGTGCGCGAGCCGCTGCTGGAGTTCATGGAGGCCCGGGCATGGATCCACGCCGAGGGGGCGGTGGCGCTGTTCGAGCAGGCCAAGGCGTGGTTACGCCGGGAGCGGGTGCTGCTGCCCGGGGTCAGCGTTCTGGCCCGGCTGGTGGCCACGGTGCGGGAGGAAGCCGACCAGCGCATGTACCAAACCCTCGCGGAGGCCACGGCCGGCGCGGACGCGGAGTTGCCACTGCGGCTGCGGGATCTGCTGGAGGTGCCCGAGGGCAAGCGGTTCTCGCAGCTGGAGCGGCTGCGCAAGTCCCCGCGGCGGGACTCCGGGGTGGCGATGACGCAGGCCCTGGGCCGGGTGGACGAGGTGCTGTCGATCGGTGCCGGCACGGCGCAGGTGCAGGCGGTGCCGGCCAACCGGATCGCCGCCCTGGCCCGGTACGGCATGGCCGGCAAGGCGCCACTGCTGAAAGGGCTGGCCGAGCCACGTAAGACGGCCACGCTGCTGGCCACCGCGCGGCGGTTGGAGGCCGCTGCGGTCGATGACGCCCTGGATCTGTTCGACTCGCTGATGGCCACCCGGCTGATCAGCCCGGCCAGGCGGGCCACGGATAAGGCAAGGCTGGCGGCAATGCCCCGGTTGGAGAAGGCGTCCGCGACGCTGGTCGCGGTGACCCGCACCGTGCTGGAGCTGCTGGACGCCGCGTCCGGGCCGGTCGACCTCGGGCAGGTGTGGGCCGCGGTGGAGCGGGCCGCCGGACCCCGGGCACAGGTCGCCGGCGCGGTAGCGACCGTGCGGGAGTGGTACCCGACGAGGATTCGTGGGAGGTGGACAACCGGCAGGCCATCGCGGCCCGCTATGGCGTGGCCCGCCCATTCGTCAGGTTGCTGGCCGAGACGCTGCCGTTACATGCCGCGCCGGCCGGGGTGACGCTGTTGACGGAGATCCGCGGCCGCCTGCCCGGGTTGCTGCGCCGGCAGGTCAGCCGCAAGCCGTTGACCGCAGCGGACCTGAACATGGCCCTGGTACCGCCGATGTGGCGCCGGGCGGTGCTGGACAACCCGGCGCTGGACGGCGCCGCCGACCGGGACGCCTACGTGATGTGCCTGCTCACCCAACTGCACGCCGCGCTGCGCCGCCGGGACGTGTTCGCCGAGCCGTCTCATCGGTGGGCCGATCCGCGGGCCCAACTGCTGGACGGCCCGGAATGGGGCGCCGTGCGCGGCGACGTGCTGGCCGGGTTCGGGCTGACCGCCCCCGTGCAGGAGCACCTGGCCGCGTACACCCCACGCGCTGCGTCACACTCACGCCACCCGCATGTGGGAGGGCGGCATGCGCGAACTGGCCCTGCAGAAGCGCCTTGGTCACGCCTCGGCGGAGTCCACCCGGATCTACACCCGGGTGTCCGACCCCGCCGTGGTCGCCGAGTACAAGCGCGCCCTCGGCCCTCGGGCCGGCGCCGACGATGGGGAGGGCAGGTGAGGGCCGGGCATGTGTCCGCCGCCGCGCTAGCCGCAGCACCGCAACCAACTCGGCGCCAACGCGCCCGGCACTGCTCGGAGGCCGAGTACGTCACGTGGGTGCAAGGGCAAGACATTCATCCGGCCTACCGCAACGCCAAGCTGCGCTGGTACCGGCGCTTCGTGGCCGCGTGGCCGACGATGACCGGCTGGTTCGCGGCGCCGCTGGTGGAACGGGTGGGGCGGCTGCCGGGCGAGCCGCACGACAGCCCGTCGTTCCCGGTGTCGTTCTACGCGCGCCCCTATCTGCTGTTCCTCGCGCTGCGCGGCTACATCTCGCTGGACTACCCGTGGATGTTCGGCGCCTTGAAGCTTCGTATCAGCGACATGGCGGCCTGGATGGGAATCGATCTGGGCACGGCGACGCTGATCGACGAGGCGGTCGCGCTGGGCTACAACCGGCACTCGCTGTCCCAGGCGATGAACTGGACCGTCGGCCGAATCGCCCTGCACACCGGCGTGCGGCACGTCGACGAGCTGCGCGAGGAGCACATCCAGCAGGTACTGGAAGCGGTACGGCTGTTCAGCGAACGCGACGACCTGCGCTACTTCTACCCCTCCGTCAAGCAGTATCGGGCCAACGCCTTTAAACAGTGGATCACGCACCTGCACCAACTGCAGGTGGTGCTGTTCCACCGCGGCCAGGTGCCCACCGAGCCCCGCAAGCGCATGCCGTCATGGAAGCCGCCGATGGCCATGCCGGCGAAGATGCTGGCCGCCGCGCAGAGGTGGCTGGCGGCCCGCAGGCTGACCGACGCCCCTTCCACGGTGGACAAGTTGGAGCTCGCGGTGCGCGGTTTCGGCGACTGGCTCGGCGACAACCAGCCGGAGGTCATCACGTTCGCCGACGTCACCCGCGACCACGTCTTGGCCTGGATCCAGCACATCACCGAGACCCCAGCTACCAGCACCGGCAAGCCGCTGGGCGTCAACTCGCGGATCCAGCGGATCTCCGGGCTGTCGCAGTTCTCCCGTGACACCGCCGCCTGGCAGTACGACGACGTCCCCGGGTACACCCTCATCGGCCCCGGCGACGCCCCGAAGAACACGCAACGGGTGCCGCGTTTCATCCCCGAGCACGAACTCGACCGGCTGATGCCGGTCATCAGCGAGATTTCCTGCCCGTTCCAGCGGGCCGCGCTGTTGGTCGCACGCTGGTCCGGCGCCCGCCGCGATGAGATCCGCAGGCTGCCGATCGACTGCCTGGACCGCTACCCCGACGGCACGGCCCGGCTGCGGCTACCAGGCCATAAGACCTACAAGGAACGCACCGTCCCGCTGCACGAGGACGCCGCCGCCGCGCTGCAGACCATCATCGACCTGCGCAAAGACGCTCCCGAGCGGCCCTTCATCGACGACCGCACAGGCGAGCAGGTCCGCTACCTGTTCATGCGTCACGGCAAGCTCATGTCGAGCTTCTACCTGTTCGAGACCTCGATCGACGACGCCTGCCAGGCCGCCGGCCTGACCCGTCCGGGTGGCAAGAAGGGCGGCACGGGCGTGCGCGGCACCGTCTCCGCCCACCGGTTCCGGCACACCGTCGGGACCCAGCTTGCTGAACGAGGGGCCAAGCTCCACACGATCATGAAGGTGCTCGGCCACTCCTCGGTGAATATGGCGCTGGTCTACGCCCAGATCAGCGACCAGGAGGTGCTCCGCGACTACAAGACTGTCCTGGCACCTGGTGCCGTCATCGCCGGTCCGGCCGCCATAAACATCAAGTCCGGCGTGCTGGCGGACGAGGCCGTCGACTGGCTCAAGAGCAACTTCCTGAAGACCGAACTTGAGCTCGGCCACTGCCTCCGTCTACCCGCCGAAGGGCCCTGCGAGTGCGACCTCTACCTGACCTGCGCCAAGTTCGTCACCACCGCTGACTACGCCCCGCGGCTACGGGCCCGTCGGGAGGGGGAGCAAACCCTCGCTCTCGACGCCGCCGAACACGGCTGGGCACGGGAAGTCGAACGCCACCGCTGCACCGCGGACCGCATCGAAAAGCTACTTACCGATCTCGGCGAAACGCTCGACGAGCCCTCACCCCGGCCCACGTCGGGCTGATGTCGACTGACCCTGCCATAACTCTGGCGGCAACCCTGATGCGTCGCAGCGGACCTGCCCCCTCCGACGCAGGGATGACTACCGAGAGTGCCTGCGGCTCGCCAGTGCGGCGCAAGACTCGACCGAGCGCGCTTTATATGCGGCTACTTGTTTCATTGATCTACGACCGCAGCCCGGCCAGGCTTGGTCGAGGTGAGGTGACCGGCGGAGTCGCTCGCTCGCGGCTGCCCACCGTAGTTCGGTGTGGCTCACTCATGGCATGCGCCCTGCCGGTCACCGCGGCGCGGAGAGGCTCCAGAGCAGACTGCCCAGCTCAAAGTAGCGCTGCCCTCCCGCCGACACCCATCGTCGGACCAGGGAGGGGCAACCACATGGGCCAGGTCATCATCGGAGTGGACCCGCACAAACGCTCTGCGACCATCGAGGTCATCGACCACCGAGAACGCGTCCTCGGCAACGGCCGGTTCGGCACCGACCGTGACGGCTACCGGGCCATGCTCAGCGCCGGCCGAAAGCACACCGACCGGCTCTGGGCGGTCGAAGGCTGCAACGGCATCGGCCGGCACGTCGCTCAGCGCCTGGTCGCCGACGGTGAGACCGTTCTCGACGTGCCCGCGAAGCTGTCGGCCCGGGCTCGTGTCTTTTCCACCGGTCAGGGCCGTGAGATCGACCCGGCAGACGCGCACAGCGTCGCCGTCGTCGCCCTGCGCACGCCTGGCTTGCGGCAGGTCGTCATCGACGACACCACAGTGGCGTTGCGGCTGTTGGTCGACCGTCGTGACCAACTCGGCCGCGCCCGAACCGAGATCGTGTCCCGGCTGCATCACCTGCTGCTCGAGCTGGTGCCCGGCGGAGCGAAGAAGTTCCTGTCCGCACCGTCCGGCCTCGCGACGTTGTCGGCAAGACACGTCGCTGGCTGGCCTCTGAACTCATCCACGAACTCGTGACGATCGACAAGAAAATCAAAGTGGCGAACCAGGAGCTGACCGAACTCGTCGCGGCGACCGGGAGCCGCCTTCAGCAGCTGCACGGCATCGGCCCGTCCGGCGCCGCCCCGGCTGATCGGCGACATCGGTGACGTCAGCCGCTTCACCAGCCGTGCCCACTTCGCGTCCTGGAACGGCACCGCACCATCGACGCTTCCTCCGGCGACCAGAACCGGCACCGGCTCTCGCGGGCAGGCAACCGGCGCATCAACCGGGTCCTGCACATCATGGCCATCGTCCAGCTCCGCAACGACACCGAAGGCCGCCGCTACTACCGACGCATACTCGCCGACGGCAAGACCACGATGGAAGCCATGCGCGCTCTGAAACGGCGACTCTCCGACGTCGTCTACCGGCAGATGACCGCTGACGCCACACGACTCAGGACGGGCCCGGGAGGACAAGCGGGGGCGACTCTGCAATCCAGCGCGGCCGACTCGAACCCCGAGGCCGACACTTCGGAAAAGCCACTCCCCGGACCCGCCGAACCCCACCCTAGAACACTAGCTCCGGCCACGCCTTGACGCAGAGGGGTGCCATGAGAGTGCGTTGATCTTGGGGCTGTTCGGTATGACCGCGCGCCAGGACGTGACGGCCACGCGGACGGCTCGATGTGGGAAGTGGGCGTGGCATTTCAGGAAGACTTTGAGGGGCGATTGCGATGGTGATTTTGAACGGGCCTATTGACGAGGGCTCGGCGCTCTCGTCAATAGGCACGCTCATCCCCGCACGGGGGGCCGCCGCTCGGCCGCCCGTGCCGTCAGGGCGGGGGACACAGTTCAGGCGGCGTGTCGCTGTGCGGCCCTACGGCCCAGCGGCTGTGGCGGCGCAGGTGCTTCGGCCGCCGAGCGGGTTACCAGCTTGGCGATTGCGGTAATCATCCGACGCGGTCGGCGTGGCAGCAGGTGTGCGCTTACCTTGTTGCTGAGGCCTGGCACCACGTAGGCGCGGTCGCGGTCGAGTCCACGCAGCGCGGCCCGTACCACCGGCTCCGCGGTCATGAACCGGCCCACCGCGGCCCGCTCGCCGACCACGTCGAAGAATTCGGTGCGGGTGGGTCCGGGGCACAACGCCAGGACCTTCACTCCGCGCCCGCGGTACTCCGAGCGCAGCGCCAGGCTGAAGTTGAGCACGAACGTCTTGCCCGCGCAGTAGGTGGCGAAGAACGGCGACGGCTGGAATGCGCCCGTCGACGCGACGTTGATGATGGAGCCTTGGCCTCGGGCTAGCATGCCTGGCACCAGTGCGCGGGTAAGGCCGACCAGGGCCACCAGGTTGATCATGAGCTGGTCTTCGTCGCGACCCTCGGGAATGTCCTCGAATCGGCCAGCGGTACCGAAACCGGCGTTGTTCACGAGTAGATCGACCTGCAGGTTTAGGGCCGTGAGCGCATCGACGATGGATGCAGCAGCGTCGGGCTCGGTGAGGTCCTGGACCACAACGTCGACCCGTACACCGCTGGTGGCTCGCAAGTCGGCCGCGAGCTTCTCTAGGCGGTCGGCCGAGCGTGCGACCAGGACGAGGTCGTGCCCGTGGGTGGCGAGTTGGCGGGCGAACTCGGCACCGAGCCCGGTTGAGGCGCCGGTCACAAGGGCGGTACGGGATTTCATGGCGACTCCACTCTCTCGACTAATGCGACATGACTGTAGCGGTTACACGAGAAAATGCAACATCATGGTCGTGGTTGACGCCGGAAGCGTGACAGCAAGTATCGTGATTGCATGGCCAGGTCCTTGCGTGCAGATGCAGAGCGGAGCATGCGCTCGATCCTGGAGGCCGCCGAGCGGGTCCTCAGCGTCCAGCCGGGCGCCTCTCTGGAGCAGATCGCCGAGGCCGCCGGGGTGGCCCGCACGACGGTTCACCGGCGGTTCGCCAATCGGCAGGCTCTGGTCGACGCCCTTGCCCTGGCTGCCGCCGCCCAACTCCGGGAAGCCGTCGACGCCGCCCACCCGGACACCGCGCCCCCACTGATCGCACTGCACCAGGCCACCGCGAACGTGCTGCGGACCAAGCGCAACTGGCGTTTCGCCCTAGAACTGGCGAACACTCCCGGCTCGGCGGCATTCGCTGAACAGGAAGCCCTGGCGCAGCGCTGCGTCGGATTGCTCGGCCGTGCCCGTGACCAGGGCCTGCTCGCCCCGGATACCGATCTGGAGTGGACGCGCCGGGTGTACTACGCGCTCATCGGCGAATCCATTCACGGCCACACATTCGGTAACTTGGACGGATCGGAGGAGGATCCGGACACGCTCGCCGGCCGGATCATCGACACGGTCATTTACGGCGCTGGGCCGCGTCGTTAGCCGTATTCTTGGACGCCTCAACTCGGCTACTTGTTTTATTGACCTGCGACCGTGGCCCGGCCAGGCTTCGGTCGAGGCGCCCGGGCTGTCGCTCTCAATTCGGCTGCCCACGCTGGTCGTGTGGCTCTCATCTGGCCTGCGCGGCCCGGGCGTCGCCCGAGGGCGGGGAGAGGCTCAAGAGGGGTTTGCTCCCCCTGGACAAGTGCAGTGCGCCTGCTTCGCGGTCGACCCCATCGAGGGCCCGCGTCACCAGCCGACATGTCGCTGACGTCATCGATAGCCCGGCACTGATATCGCCAGCTGCATCCGCTTCTGCCGCGATCAACGCGCCCGGCTTTTCGGCAGATCGTCACACTGTGCGAGCGGCAGGATGGTTGGGCTGGCGAGATCGTCACTCACCGCGGAGATCGATAGGGCTGGCTAAGACCGCCGCGCCCATCGTTGCCAGGCGGGCCAATTGGCCGTTGTCATGCCCTGGCTGTGCCTTGGGTCTATTCGGCCAGTCGGGGCAGGCCCAGTCGGGCGCAGGTCTGCTCGTCGCCGGGGAAGACCGCGGCGACACCGTTGTCCAGTGTGCAGGCCACCAGTGGTGGGATCGGATGGTCGGTCCCGGTGTCCGGCCCACCCACCTGCTTCGAGCCGAGTTGCAGCAAACCCTGCCGCCATACCGCGGAGCACGCCTCCACCGCGGATGCAGCGTTGCGGGAGCCGTCAGCCGACCACGCCTGGCTGACGGTGGTGCCGAAGAAGTCTTTGCCCCCCTCCAGCGAGGCCTTGGTATAGCAACGAGTTTCGTCGGCGACCGGAACCGTCGCGGGCTTGAACGCGACGTACGCCGCCGCGGTGCCGCCGATCAGCAGCGCGGCGGCCCCCGCGATAACCGTCGCGTAGCGGGCCGCGTTGCGGGTGGCCCACCGACGTCGCGTGTGCCCCGCGGCAAACTGCTCGATGCGCTGTTGACGCGCCAGCATGTGGGCATGCGGCATGGCTCTTTCGGGCGGGAGATCAATCAGATCGGCCATCAGACGCTCCTTCAGGTTCGTGCCGGTCTGGACGGGGTGAGGTCAGCGCCGGGTTCGATGACGATAGACGCATCGCGGTGGCGCTGAGGCGCTCGCGGGCGCGGGCCAGCCGGGAGCGAACGGTGCCGACCGGCACGCCCAAGGCGACCGCGGCCTCGGCGTAACTCAGGCCGGACATCAGCACCAACGCGACGACGTCCTGCTCGACCCGGCTCAGGGCGGACAGGTCACGAAGGACGTCCCGTATCCGGCGTTCGTCGTCGAGCCGGGCCGCCACCTGATCGGCGTGATCCGGCTCGGACACCGGCTGGGGGAGCCTGAACAGCGCGGCGTCGTACCGGCGCGCGGTGCGGCTCAGGTTCCGCACGACGTTGTTCGCCACTCCGAGCAGCCATGGCAGCAGCGAGCCGTCCGAGTCGACAGCGTCACGCCGGCGGCGCCAGGTCTCCAGAAAGACCAGCGAGGTAGCATCCTCCGCGCCGCTCCACGAACCCAGCCGCCGGAAGCAATGGTTGTACACGGCGTCGACGTGCCGGCGGAAGATCAGCCCAAACGCCTCTCCGTCACCGGCCTGCGCTCGCGCCAACAGCTCGACATCGCGAACCTCTTCACCCATCGGCGGCCCCATACCTGTATATGTCCGCTCGCCCACCCCGAGTTCGCGGGCCCGCACTGGACCCCGTGTACAGCCCTGACTGCCTGCGTACGGGCGGCCCACTCGATATACCAGCCGACCTCGTCAACCCCTTCCCTTCGCGCACTCGATCAGGTACAAGCTGGAAACTCTCATTGGCGCGAGCTTTGACTGGACGTTTGCTTCACCTTCGTGCCAGTAGTGGCTGATTCGCCACTCGACCTCGGCAGCATGAGATGTCCGGCTCTCCCCAGAAAGAGCGCATCTCGTGGACGCGAACCCGACCGGAATCAGAGCATTTCACCCCGGGATCGTGTCTGGTTCACTTTCACCCCGGCATCGACGGACATCACGTCCGCCGAGCCGATGCCCCAACGACATACGCCTTCACCATGACCGAACG
>NZ_SMKJ01000209.1:0-12976 GCF_004348615.1 Micromonospora sp. KC207 | reverse complement strand
GGAGGGGCTAGGAGAGGGCTAGGAAGAGCTTTTCCAGCTCCTCCTCGGTCATCCCCGGGTCCTCGCCCCGGTCGCGGGCGGGCTGCGGCGTCTGAACGGCGGGGCCGGCCCGGACGGCGACGCAGGGTCCTCGGAGGATCGACGCAGCGTTTATCCTGTGCCCCGACCAACCCGTCGGAGGGGACCGCATGCCGTCGCGGCAGGACCAGCTTCACTCGTACCAGTTCACCGTCCAGCGGGCGGTCGCGGCCCTGGTGATGCGGGAGACCGATCCCGCGCGGTCGCCGTTTCGGCGGCTGGCCGGGGCCGGGCTGGCCAGTGTCCTGGTCGCCGCGATCGCCCTCGGCGGCTTCGCCCTCTACGGGCTGTTCGCCGGCGGCGGCACCAAGTGGCGCGACGCCAGCGCGGTGATCGTGGAGAAGGAGTCCGGCGCGCGGTTCGTCTACCGTGAGCAGAAGCTGCATCCGGTGCTCAACTACGCCTCCGCGCTGCTGATCATCGGGGCCGAGCGCCCGAAGACCGTGCTGGTTTCCCGCCGCTCGATCGAGGGCGTGCCGCGCGGGCTGCCGCTGGGGATCCCCGACGCCCCCGACTCGCTGCCCGACCGGGCCCGGCTTTCCGCGACCGGCTGGACGGTCTGCTCGGCCGTCACCGCCGGAGCCGAGCGCGCCGCCGCCTGGTCGGCCGTGCTGATCGGCGTGGACGCCACCGGCGGCCGGGCCCCGGGCGACGACGCGATCCTGCTCCAGCACCCCGACGGCGGCCTGCACCTGGTCTGGCACGCCCGCCGATACCTGCTGCGAGACGCCGGCCGGGTGCTCGCCGCGCTCGCCGCCACCCCGCAGCGGGCGGTGCCCGCCGCGCCCGCCCTGATCAACAGCATCCCGGCCGGCGCCGACCTCGCCCCGCTCGACCTGCCCGCCCTGGGCCAGCCTTCGCCCCGGGTGTCCGGCGCGAACGTCGGCCACGTCTTCCTGGTCCGCAACTCCGGCGGCGGCCGCCAGTACGCCGTCGCCCTCGCCGGTGGCCTCGCCGGCATCACCGAGCTGCAGGCCAGCCTGCTGCTGGCCCGCACCGGCCAGGGCGAGCCGGAGGCGATGACCCTCGGCCGGTTCGCCGCCCTGCCCAAGCTGCCGGACCTGGCGCCGAGCGGGCCCGCCGCCCCACCGACGAGCCCGCCCCGGCTCGCCGCGGCGGACCCGGGGGCGCTCTGCGTCCGGGTCACCGACGACGCGGGCGTGAGCGACGTGCGCCTGGGCGCGGCCCTGCCCGACCTGTCGGACGGCCCGCAGGCCGTGGGCGGGTCGGCGGTCGCCGATCACGTCTTGGTCGAGCCTGGGCGTGGCGCCGTGGTGGAGTCGACCGCAGCCCCCGGGGCCACCGGCGGCGCGCTGTCCGTGGTCACCGACCTCGGTCGGCGGTACGTGCTGGCGGACCCCGCGGTGCTCGGCATGCTTGGCTACCGGGACGTGCGGCCTGTCCGGTTGCCCGCGGGCCTGGTCAGCCTGGTGCCGGCCGGCAGCCCGCTCGACCCGGCGGCGGCCAGGGCCGTCGCCTGAGGTGCGCAAGGAAGGGCACCCTGTTAACGCCTGCGGTCCAGAAGGGTCCCCTTCTCACTTTTCCCGGCAGGCGGTCGAGAGGCCCGTGGCGCGGGCGTGGGCCCGTGCCGGGGATCGGGGGCCGCTCAGGTGGGGCGGCGCAGCACGGTGACCGCGAAGTCCGCGTCGTCGCGCCACGGCCGCAGGTCCCAGGTGGCGAAGCGGTGCTCCAGGCGTAGGCCGGCGGCGACCGCGTCGGCGTCGAAGTCCGTGAGTCGGTACCCCCGGTCGGTGCCGAAGCCGACGACCACCGCGCCGTCGGGGCGCACGTGCGCGGCGACCCGGCCGAGCACCCGCCGTTCGGTGCCGGGCGCGACGAACGCCATCACGTTGCCGGCCAGCACGGCGGCGTCGAACGGCTCGGGCTCCCCGGCCGCCGCGAGGTCCAACTCGGCCAGGTCGCCAACCAGCCAGCGGGGGCCGGGATGGTCGCTGCCGGCCGCCTCGATCAGCACCGGATCGGCGTCCACGCCGACCACCGTGTGGCCCTGGGCGTGCAGCGCCGCGCCCACCCGGCCGGTGCCGCAGCCGGCGTCGAGGACGCGGGCGTGCCGTGGCACCATCGCGTCCAGCAGCCGGGCCTCGCCGGCCAGGTCGGCACCCTCGGCGGCCAGCCGGCGGAACCGGTCGACGTACCACTGCGAGTGTTCGGGGCCGGTGTCGGTCACCCAGCGGGTCGGGTTCGCCATCACCCCACGCTAGCCGGGGCGGACCCCGACGTGGCCCGGCGGGGTCAGCCCTTCTCCGCCCCGCCGGTCAGCCCTTCGGTGAGCAGCCGCTCGCCGGCGAAGAAGAGCAGCACGACGGGCAGCGTGAGCACGACCGAGAGGCCGGCGCGGGACTCGCGGCGGCGCAGGGTCGGCGGGCGACGGCCGGGCCGGGCGGACCGTCCCCGGGTGGGGGAGCGGCCGGGGCCCGGCGCGGTGCTGGTCAATTGACCCCGGCCTTGATCGCCTCGACGTCCTCGCGCGCCCGCCGGGCCGCCGCCGGTTCGGACCGGCCGGAGAGCACGCCGGCCAGGGCCTCCGGCACCGGCAGCTCGCCGAGCATCGCGCCGACCAGTTCGCCCTGGCCCTGGGTGAGGCCCCACCGGCCGAAGGTGTCGGGGCTGCGGCGCAGGGCGGCGAGCACGTCGTCGCCGTACACCTCGGCCAGCGGCCGCCGGCGGTCCACGCCGGCCGGGCTGCCGTTCCAGGCGGTGAGGAACTTCTCCGGCTCGGCGGGGGTGCCCCGGCGGACCGGGAAGCGCCCCTCGTGGGACATGCCGAACCAACGCGGGTACGCGTCGTCGAGCAGGTACCGCACGAGGGAGGCCGCCGGGTCGGCGGCGCCGTCGAGCACCGCCCAGGAGCTGATCTCGCCGTACTGGGCGGGCCCGGTGGCGTTCGGGCCGGTGATCGCGGTGACGAAGCCGCTGTTGCGCGCCAGGAACGTCGGGTCGGCCCGGCACTGCGGGCAGGTGGGTCGGGCGTCGTGGCGCAGCCCGGCCAGCTCGTCGAGGATGAACGGCGACCAGATCAGCATCGCGGCCCGGCCGGCGAAGTAGGTGGCCCGGGTGGTGTCGACGTCCTGCGCGCCGGGGACGGAGGCGGTGCGGATCAGGTCGCCGTAGAAGCGGAACGCCTCGACGCACTCGGGCGAGTCGAGGGTCACCGCCCCGGCCCCGTCGGTGAGCTGGCAGTTGTTGGCCAGGGCCAGGTGTTCGAAGGTCTGCTGGGTGAACACGTCGCCCTCGGCGGTGGCCGCGGTGACGCCGGCGACCCCGCCGGTGTTCAGCCGTGCCGCGGCGGCGGCGATCTTCGCGTACGTGTCGGGGGCGGGCAGCCCGGCGGCGGCGAACAGGTCCTTGCGGTAGACCAGGAGCTGACCCCAGCCGTCGCTGGGCACGGCGAGCTGCCGGCCGCCGTCGGCGGTGAGCTCCAGCGCCCGGGGAGAGAAGGTCTGCCGGCCCAGCGCGTCGACGATCTCGCCGTTGGCGCTGGGGTGCAGCAGCTCGTTGCCGGCGAGGGTGCGCACGCCGGCCAGGGAGACCGACCCGACGACGTCGGGCAGCTCGCCGGCCGCCGCGCTGGTGGCGATGAGGGCGGGGAACCGGTCCTCGGCGACGGTGACCAGGTCGACCTTGGTGCCGGTGCGGGCGGTGAAGTCGGCGATGATCGCCTTGGTGGCGGTGACCCGGTCGGTGACGTCCTCCAGGCTCCAGACCGTGAGGGTCGCCTCGTCGTCCGCCCGGTCGTCGCCGCAGGCGAGCAGGGAGGCGCTGGTCGCTGACAGGATCAGGGCCGAGGCGAGCAGTCGCATGGCGGACCGTCGCGGCTTCCGCATCGAGGGTGGCGGCATGGGTGGCACTCCTCTCGAAGGGCACAAGAGGCATCCAACACCTTCGATTGATCAATAACAAGACATATGCCGATTTTTTGCTCTACACTGGAGCCCAGTGCTACCGGGATGTGACTCATGGTCAACTGGGTTGTCTCGCTCGCCGGGCCCCGCAGGGTCAGCCTCGAGCCCTGCCCCCGCGATCCGCTCGGCCCCGGCCAGGTCCGGGTCCGCACCCGCTACTCCGGCATCTCCGCCGGCACGGAGCTGACCCTCTACCGGGGCACCAACCCCCGCCTCACGAAGGACTGGGACGACGCCACCCGGATGTTCGTCCCCCGCCAGGCGCCGCCGGCGTACCCCCTCGCCGGCTTCGGCTACGAGGAGGTCGGCGACCTCGTCGAGATCGCGCCCGACGTGGTCGGACGCCACCCCGGCCAGGCCGTCTGGGGCATCTGGGGCCACCGGGCCGAGGCGGTGCTCCCCGCCGACGCGGTTCACCCCCTGCCCGCCGGGCTCGACCCGATCGCCGCCGTCTTCGCCCGCCCCGGCGCGATCGCGCTCACCGCAGTCCTGGCCGGAGACCTGCACCTCGGTGACTGGGTCGGGGTCTTCGGTCAGGGCGTCATCGGGCTGCTCGCCACCCGGCTGGCCGTCCTGTCGGGCGCCCGGGTGGTGGCCGTCGACCGGCTGCCCACCCGGCTGGCGCACGCCGCCCGCTGCGGCGCCCGGCTGGCCGTGGACGCGCGCAGCGAGTCCGCCGCCGTCGCGCTGCGCGCGGCCACCGCCGGCCGGGGCGCCGACGTCTGCCTGGAGCTGTCCGGGGCGTACCCGGCGTTGCACGAGGCGATCCGTGCCACGACCCACGCCGGCCGGGTCGTCGCGGCCGGCTTCTACCAGGGGTACGCCGACGGGCTGGGGCTCGGCGAGGAGTTCCACCACAACCGGATCCACCTCGTCGCGGCCCAGATCTCCGGGCCCGCCCCGGCGCCCGGCCTGGCCGGCCGGTGGACCGGTGCCCGCGTCGCCCACACCTTCATGGACCTGGTGGCCGAGGGCAGCGTGGACCCGCTGCCACTGGTGAGCCACGTCGTCGACGCGGGCGCGGTGGCCGACGCGCTGGCGTTGCTCGACCGCGGTGACGCCGACGCCCTCCAAGTCGTGCTGAGGTTCCCATGACGATTCCGCTGGCCTGCCAGGAGCAGTTGCTTCCCGGCGCCGACCTGATCCGCAAGCACGCCCTCGCCGCCGCGCTCGGCTTCGCCGGCATCGAGCTGCGCGGCCGGGGGGAGCTGTCCCTCGCCCGTCGGCTGCCGCAGCTGCGCCGGGCCCGCGCCGCCGGAGTGGTCATGCCGACGGTCTGCGTCGAGATGGACCACTTCATCGGCGACTTCGACCCCGAGCGCTCCGCCGACGCCGTCCGCAACCTGCGCTCCCAGCTCTCGGTCATCGCCGAGCTGGGCGGCAGCGGGGTGACGACCCCCGCCGCCTGGGGAATGTTCTCCCGCCGGCTGCCGCCGTTCGAACCGCCCCGTCCGCCGGCCGGCGACCGGCAGGTCCTGCTGGCCGCCCTCGCCACCCTGGGCGAGCACGCCCGCGCCGAGGGTGTCACCCTGTTCCTCGAACCGCTGAACCGGTACGAGGACCACATGGTCAACCGGCTCGACGAGGCGGTGGCGCTCTGCGCGGCCGTCGGCCTGCCCTCGGTACGCGTGGCCGCCGACACCTTCCACATGAACATCGAGGAGGACGACGTGCACGCCGCGCTGCGGGCCGCCGCGCCGTACCTCGGGCACGTGCAGGTCAGCGACACCAACCGGCACCAGCCCGGCGCCGGCCACCTGGACTGGGCGGCGCTGGTGCGCACCCTGCGGGACCTCGGCTACCCGGGCTGGCTGGCGCTGGAGTGCCGGCTGCGGGGCGAGCCGGTGCAGGCGCTGCAACAGGCGGTCACCGTGCTGCGGCACGCCGAGCCCCGGCGGGTGGCGGCGTGAGCACCAGCACCGCCGCGGGCGGCGGCGCACGGGCCCGCGCCCGGGACGCGGGGGCGCTGTGGCGGCTGGCGGTGGCCACCCTCGACGGCAACTGGGAGCACGACCACACCGTCCCGTCCCGCACCCTCTATCCGCACCAGTGGAGCTGGGACTCGGCGTTCGTCGCCGTCGGCCTGGCCCACGTCCGTCCCGACCGGGCCTGGCGGGAGCTGCGCACCCTGTTCGCCGCCCAGTGGGCCGACGGGCGGGTGCCGCACATCGTGTTCAACCCCGCGCTGCGGGCCGGGTCGTACTTCCCCGGGCCCGACTTCTGGGACTCCGCGCGCGCGGCCGGCACACCGGCCGTGGCCACCTCCGGCATCATCCAGCCGCCGGTGCACGCGCTCGCCGCGTGGCTGGTGCACCGCCGGGCGCCGTCGGAGCGCAGCCGTGCCGAGCTGGCCTGGCTCTATCCCCGGCTGGTCGCCTGGCAGCGCTACCTCACCGGCCGGCGAGACGTCGGCGGGGCCGGGCTGGCCTGCCTCGTGCACCCGTGGGAGTCCGGGCTGGACAACAGCCCCGCCTGGGACGCGCCGCTGGCCGCGGTGGCCGCCGACGCGGCGGTGATGCGGGCGTACCGGCGGCACGACACCGCGCACGCCGACGCCGCGCACCGCCCCACGGACCTGGACTACGCGCGGTACGTCGCGCTGGTCGACGCCTACCGGGCCACCGGGTACCGCGACGACGGGCTGGGCGGGCGGCATCCGTTCCTGGTGGAGTGCCCGCTGGTCAACACTGCCCTGGGGCTCGCCGAGCATGCGCTCGCCGCGATCGCCCGCGAGATCGGCACCGACCCGGGGCCGCACCGCGAGCGGGCGGCCCGGATCACCGCGGCCCTGGTGGACCGGCTGTACGACCCGGTCGGCGGCACCTTCCACCCCCGGGACCTGCGTACCGGCCGGCTCGTCCCGGCCCGCACCGCGCTCGGCCTCATGCCGCTGGCGTTGCCCGGCCTGCCGGCCCGGCCGGTCGCGGCGCTGCTCGCCGAGGCGTGCTCGCCCCGGTTCGGGCTGGCCGCCCGGATGGACCGGCCGCTGCCCAGCCACGACCGCACCGCGCCGGACTTCGAGCCGCTGCGCTACTGGCGGGGCCCGAGCTGGCAGAACCTCAACTGGTTGCTGTGGCGGGGGCTGCGCGCCCACCACCGGCTCGATCTGGCGGCCGGGCTGCGGGACTCGATGATCGCCCTCGTCGCGACGGCCGGCTGCCACGAGTACTTCCACCCCGACACCGGCGCCGGGCTCGGCTCGCCCGCGTTCGGCTGGACCGCCGCGTTGCTGCTCGACGTCCTCGCCGACGCCTGAGCGGCGGGCGATCGATCGGCCCGCCCGAGCAGCCGGCGGGCGCGTCATTGACTCAACTTTCTGAGTGGAATGCCGGGTGTCAGCTCCCGAGCAGGGCCGCGAGTTGACGCAGCGCGCCGGGCCGGGCCCGGTACCAGACCCAGGTGCCGCGCCGCTCGGCGTCGACCAGGCCCGCCTCGCGCAGCACCCTGAGGTGGTGGGAGATCGTCGGACCGGTCAGGTCGAAGGCCGGGGTGAGGTCGCAGACGCACGCCTCGCCGCCCTCCGCGGAGGCGATCATCGACATCAGTTGCAGCCGCACCGGATCGCCCAGTGCCTTGAATGCCGGGGCGAGCGCGGCCGCCATCTCGGTCGGCACCCGCCGCTGCGTGAGGGGTGCGCAGCAGGGGGCGGCGGTGAGGTCCAGCCGGGGCGGCGCTTGTTTCGGCATGCGTCTAGGTTGACACCTGCCTAATCAGCGTGCAAGTCTCTGATTCGACGAATATCGAGAGAGGTGGGGAGGGCCGTGGGCTTGCTGATCCGCTCCATGGTCGCCGCCGACGCCGACCGGGTCCTCGCCATCTACCAGGCCGGCCTCGACGGCGGCGACGCCAGCTTCGAGACGGTCGCCCCCAGCTGGGCGGAGTTCGACGCGACCCGGTCGGCCGCCCACCGCCTCGTCGCCGTCGACGATGCCGGTGCCGTGCTCGGCTGGGTCGCGGTGTCGCCGACCTCGACCCGCCCGGTCTACGCGGGCGTCGTCGAACACTCCGTCTACGTCGACCCGGCGGCGCGGGGGCGGGGCGTCGCCCGGCTGCTGCTCGACGCGCTGATCGCCGCCACCGAGGCCGCCGGGACCTGGACCATCCAGTCCGGCGTCTTCCCCGAGAACGTCGCCAGCCTCGCCCTGCACGCGCGGGCCGGCTTCCGGGTCGTCGGCTTCCGGGAGCGCGTCGGTCGGCACCACGGCCGCTGGCGCGACGTGGTGCTGCTGGAACGCCGCAGCGCCGTCATCGACTGACCTCGCCGCCGGTGTGCCGGGGCACGTTACACCCTATTGATTCGATAAGTATCGAGACACAGGAGTTCTCCATGACCGTCCTCGACGACCTGCCCGTCGTGGTGATCGGCGCCGGCCCCGTGGGCCTCGCCGCCGCCGCGCACCTGCACGAGCGCGGCCTGCCCTTCACCGTTCTGGAGGCGGGGGAGAGTGTCGGCGCGGCCGTGCGGCAGTGGGGGCACGTGCGCGCCTTCTCGCCCTGGCGCTACGACATCGATGAGGCCGCCCGCCGGCTGCTCGCCGACAGCGGTTGGATGGCACCGGACCCCGACGCGCTGCCGACCGGCGGCGAACTGGCCGACGCGTACCTGCGGCCCCTCGCGGAGCTGCCGCAGATCGGGCCGCATGTGCGCCTGCGCGCCCGGGTGGTGGCGATCAGCCGGCTCGGCCTGGACCGGCTGCGTACCGCCGGCCGCGAGCGGGCCCCGTTCCTCGTCCGGCTCGCCGACGGCGAGGAGCTGCTGGCCCGTGCGGTGATCGACGCCTCCGGCACCTGGGGCACCCCGAACGTGCTCGGGGCCTCCGGCCTGCCGGCCCGGGGCGAGGCGGCGACCGGGGCGTACCTGGAACACGCCCTGCCGGACGTGCTCGGCGCGGACCGCGACCGGTTCGCCGGCCGGCACACCCTCGTCGTCGGCGCCGGCCACTCCGCCGCGAACACCCTGCTCTCCCTCGCCGAGTTGGCCGCCGACGCGCCCGGCACGGAGGTGACCTGGGCGATCCGCGCGACCTCGCCGACCCGCGCCTACGGCGGTGGCGACGCCGATGCGCTGCCCGCCCGGGGCGCCCTCGGCTCCCGGCTGCGTGCCCACGTTGAGGCGGGCCGGATCCGGCTGCTCACCGGCTTCTCGGTGCACGCCCTCGACCCGGCCGGCGACCGGGTCACCGTCGTCGTGCGCCGCCCCGAGGGCGGGCAGGAGTCGGTGACCGTCGACCGGATCGTCGCCGCGACCGGCTTCCGCCCCGACCACGGCATCGCCGCCGAGCTGCGCCTCGACCTCGACCCGGTGCTCGGCGCGACCCGGGCCCTGGCCCCGCTGATCGACCCCAACGAGCATTCCTGTGGGACCGTCCCGCCGCACGGGGTCGACGAGCTGTGCCACCCCGAGCCCGGCTACTACGCCGTCGGCATGAAGAGCTACGGCCGCGCACCGACGTTCCTCATGGCCACCGGCTACGAACAGGTCCGCTCGGTCGTCGCCGCCCTCGCCGGGGACTGGGCGGCGGCCCGCGACGTACGGCTGGAACTGCCCGAGACCGGGGTGTGCAGCAGCGACCCGGCCGACTCCGTCGACGGGGAGGGCTGCTGCGGCTCCGCCCCGGAGCCGGCGGCCCGGGGACTGGCCACCGGCCTGTCCGGCGGGCTGCTCGCCGCGCTGCCACTGGCCACCGTGGACTCCGGCGCGGGCGGGTGCTGCGCCGGCTGACCCGGCATGGTCGGGTGGCCGCGAGCGAGGTGGACCACGAACAGGAAACTCGCGGCGACGAAGGCCGCCGCCCCGACTGCGGTCAGGGCGGCCCGCCGCCGGCCGAGGTCGTGTCGGAGCGCCGGGCAGGCGACCAGGTCAGCTGGGGAGCGTGCCGAGCCCCACCACGGCCCGAAGGGCGACTGGGGTCGGGCCGCCCGGTCCCGGGCGGCGATCGGTGGCCCTCAACCGGTGATCAGCAACGCGATGCCGCCGAGCAGACCGAGGGCGAGCAGAGCGGCCAGCGTGGCAGCGCGCTGACGGGCGCGGGAACCGTGGACGACGCGCAGCGCAAGAGCGAGCGGCCCGATCGGAAGCATGGTGGTGGATCCCTTCGAGGAGGTCGCGGCGATCCGCGCGGCGGCGCCAGCGGCACCGAGCGCGAGCCGCAGGGCTGACAGGTCAAGGTCTGCGGCGTCGTGTACGTCGGCCTGCCACTGTTCGAGGTAGCGAGCGCGCTGCCGTGCGTCGGGCAATACGCTCGCCGCGCAGCGCACCACGGCGAGCGCCACCCGCAAATGGATCTGACTCACCGCGCCACCCGTGGCGACGACGGTCGCCACGACGTCCTCTCCGTGGCGGCACGGGCGCACACGCGGCGGGCCTCGGCGGCGCCGTCGGCCGTCAACCGGTACATCCGCCGTCGCGGTCCGCGCCGGTCGCTGTCGTCGTCCCACTGGGATGTCACCCAGCCGGCCCGCTCAAGACGGTCCAGGACCGGATAGACGCTTCCCGACGGCCGTCCGGTCAGCTTGATGATCTCCAACCCCCAGCGGGGTTGTTCGCTGTCGAGCAGCACCGCCAGCACGTCGACGGTGGCTTTGCCGATGCGTCCCAGCGGCTCCATGGGCTTAGGCTACCTATGTAGTTTAAGGATGTCCACCGCCCGCGCCCGGCTGCTCGGATGCGGTGCAAGGGCCGTCACCGAGGCGCTCGGGCGGCCACAGGCGAGGTCCCACCGGCCACAGGCGAACGCGATCCTGTGCACGCCCGGTGGGGCGACTGGGGCACCGTCTCTGAGGCGCCTTCGGCTACCCGGCCGGGGGTCGTTCGTCGTGCCGGGCCGTCGGCGGCATCGATGCGGCTGGTCGGTCGACTCGGGCGCGGTGCGGCGGACGCGGAGCGCGGCGGGTCGGTCAGGGCCGTCCGTTCGGCGTACGATGACCGACGTCCGCCCCGACCGGCATCGCCCTTCCTGAGCTGCCAATCAGGACTGGCGGTCTAGGAAAAACGCCGGTCACCAGGTGCTTTTGCCGCAAGATTACTTGCTGGTACGTTTTTAGGCTGAAACTCATGTGCGCGCTAGGGGGATGATCGGGTGAATCTTGCCGACCGTCCCGGGTTGCGTCCGTCGGCTGTTCGGTCCGACTCTGATCGATGATCTTGCTGCTCGGGCCTTGAGTCCTATGCTGCATCCATTGTGAAGTCCTGGGGGGGGATCGTGATCGCGATGCATGGATGCTGCGCGCCCGTCGGCGGTGCGACGACTCGCGTCCACTGACATGGGAACATACACTATCGTCCATCGCTTCGCTGACCGTTCGGCCAACTTTCCGGACCGGCCGGCCCTGCTCGGCGACGGCCAGCCGGTCAGCTACGCGACCCTCGCCGCCTCGGCGGGCGGTCACGCCGCGGTGCTCGCCGCCGCCGGGGCCAGCCCCGGCGACCGGGTCGCCCTGCTGACCCCCCACGGCGCGCCAACCGTCGCCGCGATCCTCGGCACGCTCGCCGCCGGCTGCGCGTACGTGCCGCTGGACCCGGGCTTCCCCGCCGACCGGCTGCGCCACATGCTCGCCGCCGCGCGGGTGCGCGCCGTGCTGACCGCCCCCGAGCACCAGGAACTGGCCGACCGGCTCGCCGCCGCGCTGACCGGCCCCGAGCACCAGCTCGCCGGCGACCGGCCCGCGGTCGCCGTGCTGACCACCGACGCGGTCACCCCCGTGCCGCTGCGCCCCGTGCCGGTCGACCCCGACGCGCTGGCGTACGTGCTGTTCACCTCCGGCTCGACCGGGCTGCCCAAGGCCGTCGGGCAATCCCACCGCAACCTCGCCCACGTCGTCGACAACCAGATCGCCACGCTGGGCATCGGCCCCGACGACCGGCTCAGCCTGCTCGCCTCGTTCAGCTTCGACGCGGCCATCCCCGACCTGTACCCGGCGCTGCTCACCGGCGCCGCCGTCGTCCCGGTCGACCTGCGCCGGCATGGGCTGGCCCACGCCGTCGACCAGCTCGAAAGGCACCGGGTCACCGTCTACCACTCCACCCCGACCGTCTACCGGTTCCTGCTCGACGCCCTCGGCGACCGGCGGCTGGCCAGCGTCCGGGCGGTGCTGCTCGGCGGCGAACAGGCCACCCACGCCGACGTCGCCCGGGGACGGGACCGGTTCGCCCCCGGCTGCGTGCTGGTCAACGGGTACGGCGCGACGGAGATGACGTTCGCCGCCCGGTACGCGCTGCCGCTGGTCGACGCCGACCCGGCCGCCACCGGCCCGCTGCCGATCGGCACCGCGCTGCCCGGCTACCACCTCGACCTCACCGACGACTCCGGGGAGATCGTGGTGCGGGGCCGGCACGTCGCCCCCGGCTATCTCGACCGCGCCGACGACCGGTTCAGCCGCGACGCCGACGGGGTGTGGTCGTACCGGACCGGGGACCTCGGGGCGCGGCTGCCCGGCGGCGACCTCGTCTGCCTCGGCCGGCTCGACCGGCAGGTCAAGGTGCGCGGCTTCCGGGTCGAGCTGACCGAGATCGAGGCCGTGCTCGCCGCCGAGCCGGGCGTCGGCGCGGTCCGCGCGATCGCCCGCGACGGCGAACTGCTCGCCTACGCCCGCCCGGCCGGCGCCGACCTCGACCCGGCGGCCCTGCGCGCCGCTCTCGCCCGGCGGCTGCCGGAGTACGCCCTGCCCCGCGCCGTCGTCGTGGTCGACGAGTTCCCGCTCACCGTCACCGGCAAGATCGACGAGCGGGCGCTGCCCGACCCGGCTCCCGCCGTCCCGACCGACCAGGAAACGGCCGCGCAGGAGCCGGCCGGCGCCACCGAGCGGGCCGTGCACGACATCTGGTGCGCCGTGCTGGGCCGCGAGGCGGTCGACCGCACCGCCGGCTTCTTCGACGTCGGCGGCCAGTCGCTGCTGCTCGGCGTGGTCCAGCAGCGGCTCGCCGACCGGTTCGGGGTGCGGCTGCCCCTGCTGCGGCTGTTCGAGAACCCGACGAT
>NZ_SMKJ01000208.1:0-13040 GCF_004348615.1 Micromonospora sp. KC207 | reverse complement strand
GTGTCGGGTTCGGGGCGACCACCGACTGCTGGCGGTTCCAGTTCGCCTCGGCCTCGAACAACTTCTCCAGTTCGCCGCGGTCGAGGAAGATCCCCCGGCATTCGCCGCACTGGTCGATGACGACTCCGCTGCGCTCGTACTGGCGCATGTCTCCGTGACACTTAGGACAGGTGAGCTGCATTACCCGAAGGTACCCGGTGAAGTCACCCGATCGCTGCCAGCGCGTCGGTCACCTCGTCGTCGGCGACCTCGTGGAAGTCCTCGTAGTAGGCGCCGACCGCGCCGAAGTCGGCGGGCCGCTCGGCGCAGACGACCTCGTCGGCCTCGGCGGCGAGCATCTCGTACGCCTCCTGGGAGCCGACCGGCACCGCGACGACCACCCGGCTGGCGCCGAGTCGCCGGGCCACCTGGACGGCGGCGCGGGCGGTGGCCCCCGTGGCCAGACCGTCGTCGACGACGACGGCGGTGCGGCCGGTCAAATCGAGCGGGGGGCGGCCGGCCCGGTAACGGCGCTCGCGGCGTTCCAGTTCCGCCTGCTCGCGGCGCTGCACCTCGGCGACATCCCCAGGGCCGAGCCGGGCGGCCACCGTCTCGTTGAGCACCCGTACGCCGTTGGGGCCGAGCGCGCCGAAGGCCACCTCGGGGGCCAGGGGCAGGCCGAGCTTGCGGACCACCAGCACGTCGAGGGGGACGCCGAGTCGCTCGGCGACCACCCGGGCCACCGGCACGCCGCCCCGGACGAGGCCGAGCACGGTGACGTCGCGCCGCCCGACCAGGCCGGCGAGCCGGTCGGCGAGGACCCGGCCGGCGTCTTCCCGGTCGCGATAGGTCGTCGTCATACCTCAGGTGTACGCCTTGGCGGCCGGCCGCGCCGGCGGTCGGCGGCGAAGCCCCCCGTGAGGGTGGCGACGGCGTCCGGCGCGGGACGGGTCAGGGCGGATGCCCAGGCCAGCAGGGCCACCGGGTAGAGCAGGTACCCGAAGCGGGTGGCGGGCATCAGCAGGATCGCCGCGAGCAGCCCGTACGCGCAGATCAGGGCGGCGGTGGCGGCCGTGCGGGGCGGGCGGCGCAGGAGCCGGGTGGCGATCGCCGCCCCGGCCGCGACGAGCAGCGCTGCGGCGACCACCCGCCCGGCGGGCAGGGCGGTCGCGATCAGGTGGCCGGGGAACGGGGACTGCGCCGGGCTGGTCACCAGGCCGTGACCGAGCGGCAGGCGCAGCACGTTCTCGACCAGTGCGTCCCGGTCGACGAGCAGCGCCGGGAGCAGGGCGAGCGCCGGCAGGCCGAGCGCGCCGAGCGCGAGCTTTCCGGCGGAGCGTCGGGTGGCCGCCCAGGCGATCAGCACGAGGGCGACCGGCCAGGCGAACAGCTTCAGCGCGCCCGCCGCCCCGATGGCGAGCCCAGCCCGGCCCGGCCGGTCGGTGGCGGCGAGCGCGAGGGCCAGCAGGCAGAGGGCGAGCACCGGCAGGTCGTCACCGCCGGTGGCCAGGGTCAGGGCGCAGATCGGCAGCACGGTCGCCGCCTGGATGCCGCGCAGCACCGCCGCCGGCCGGTCGCCGGCGGCGGCCGGATCGCCGGATCGCAGGGCACGCACCGCCAGGGCGAGGAACAGGGCGGTGGCGAGCGCGAACCAGACCCGGGCGTCGGTCCACCAGCCGTCGGCGGCGGCGCGCGGTAGGCCGAACAGGGCCATCCCCGGCTGGTACGGGGTGTAGCCGAGCAGCCGGTCGTCGGCGGGGAGCGCGGCGATCGCGTCGTGCCCCAGGTAGGGCGTGCCCGTCTCGACGAGGCGGTTGCCGCTGTGCTCGACGACCACCACCTCCTCCTGTGCCCGGTCGATTCGGCCGCCCGCCCGCTGCGCGCTCTGGAGGAGCAGCGGGAACAACGTGGTGGCGGCCCAGGCGAATCCGGTGACCGCCCAGCGGGCCGGCAGCCCGGCCAGCGGCGCGGCGGCGTTCCGGCGGCGGGCGGCCAGTTGGCCGGCGACGGCGAGCGCGGCGAGCAGGTACCCGAACGCGGCGACGGCCCCCCAGGCGCGGTGCGGGGGCAGGGTGGACGTGGCGGCGGTGACGGCCGCGAACGCGGCGGAGACGGCGTACAGGCCGAGGTCGAGGGCGAGGCCGCCGGCGGCTCGGTCGATCCTGCGCCAGATCGCGGGGGTGCGGGCGGTCCGGTCGGCGGCGACGGTCACGCGGGCAAGTGTGGCAGACGCTCTGGCCGTCCCCGGCCGCCCTGCCGGCGCCCGGCGCGGAGCCGGAGCACGGCACCCGCGTCGTGCAGCGGTGGGGCGAGGGCACCGGTGCGGCCGCCGAAGCCGCGGTGCAGGGTGGACAGGAGCGTGCCGGCAGGCACGGGGCGGCCGAATAGGTGGCCCTGCCCGGCGGTGCAGCCCAGCTCCCAGAGGGCGCGGCGCTGCGGCTCGCTCTCCACTCCCTCGGCGACCACGGTGAGCCCGAGGCTGCGGCCGAGGTCGAGGGTGGACCGGATGACGGCGGCGGCCTCGGCCGATCCCTCCATGGCCGACACGAAGCTGCGGTCGATCTTGAGTTCGTGGACGGGGATGCGGGAGAGCAGGGAGAGGGACGAGTAGCCGGTGCCGAAGTCGTCCAGGGCCAGCCGGACGCCCTCGTCGCGTAGCCGGCTGAGCACCCGGTCGACCACGTCGAGCTGGCTGAGGGTCAGCGTCTCGGTCAGCTCCAGGATCAACCGGTCCGGCGGCAGGTCGTGGGCGCGCAGCCGGGCCAGCACGGAGCCGGGGAATCGGGCGTCGAGCAGGCTGCGCGGCGACACGTTGACCGCCACCGGCAGGTCGAAGCCGGCGGCGCGCCAGGTGCCAGCGGCGATGAGCGCCTGGTCGAGGATCGCCTCGGCGAACGCGGGGAGCAGGCCGGAGCGTTCGACGGCCTGCAGGAAGCGCAGCGGGTCGATCACGCCGTGCACCGGGTGGTGCCAGCGGGCCAGCGCCTCCGCGCTGGTCACCTCGCCGGTGCAGAGGTCGACGATGGGCTGGAAGTTGACGGTGAACTCGTGGTCGGCGACCGCCCGGGGCAGCTCGCCGCCGAGGGTGAGCCGGCCGAGGTCGGCGGTGTCCCGGGTCGGCGCGTAGGTGGAGATCCGCTGGCCGGCGCGCTTCGCCTGGTACATCGCGACATCGGCGCGGCGCAGCAGCTCGGGCATCCCGCCGCTGGCCGGCGCGACGGAGATGCCGCCGCTGGCCTCCACGCTGATCCGCATGCCGTCGAGGTCGAGGGGCTCGTACAGCGCGGCGAGCAGGGCCTCGGCCCGGTGCGCGGCCACCGCCGGGGCGGGCAGGCCGCGCAGGAGCACGGCGAACTCGTCGCCGCCGAGACGGGCCACCAGGTCGCCGCCCTGGGCGGCGCCGCGCAGCCGGTCGGCCACCTGCATGAGCACCTGGTCGCCGGCGGCGTGGCCGAGGGTGTCGTTGACCTCCTTGAAGTGGTTGAGGTCGATCAGGACGAGCGCGGTGACTCCGTCGGCGTACCGGGCGTTGAGCTGCTCGCTGCCCTGGTCCAGTAGGTGCCGCCGGTTGGCCAGGCCGGTCAGGATGTCGTGGGTCGCCGCGTACGCGTGCTCGTTGGCGACGCGGGCCAGCTCGGCGTACGCCTGGGCGTTGCGGACCGCGGTGCACAGCGCCGAGGCGAAGGTACGCAGGGTGTACTGCTCGCGTTCGGAGAGCCGGACGGGGCCGCGGAACCGCAGGCGGAGGGTGCCGACGTCGACGGTGCGGTCGTGTCCCTCCAGGCGGGCGGAGATCACCGACCCGTCCACCGTGCCGCTGCGCTCGGTCGGCCCGTCGTACGTGAGGGTGCCGGCGGAACCCCGGACGGTCCGGCCGGGCTCGCGCAGGCCGATCTCGACCTCGTCGGCGGAGAACAGCTCGGCGGCCTGGGTGACGGCGGTGGTGAGGACCTTGTCGAGGTCGACGACGTTGAGCGCGTCGGTGGTCCGGGCCAGTCGCTGCCACGCGTCGCGTTCGGCCCGGTTGCGGACCCGGCTGGAGTAGGTGAGGTGCAGGCTCAGCACCAGCGGTGGCACGACGATCAGGAAGCTGGGGTTGCTGTTGAGGATGAGCAGGGTGGCGACGATGACGAGGAACCGGGCGATCGCGCTGGTGATCCGCAGGTCGTAGTGCTCGCGGAAAAGGTCGCGGATCCGGGTGCGGGTGGCGAGGCCGATGACAGGGAAGGTCAGCGCCTCGTCGAGGACGACGACCACGAGGTACGCCGCGACGAGGGCCCAGATCGTCCGGCCGAACGCGCCGGTGATGGGCCAGGTCCAATCGAACAGCAGCAGCACGATTCCGCCGGCTGTCGCCGTCACCGTGTCCTTGGCGACGCCGAAGGCGAGCTTGAGGGGCACCAGTCGCACGAGGGCCCGGGCGACACCGACGCCCAGCCCCGTGGCGAGGATCACCCAGGGAACCGGTGCGACCGCGAGCCCGACGAGCACCGCGACCTCGGTCCAGGAGACGCCGTGCGTGGTGGCCCGGATGCGGATTCGAACGTTGACGGTTGCCGCCACCGCCACGAGGAAGACGACCGTCGACGCCTGGACGAGTTCCCGGTTGCCGGGCGGTCCGCCGGAGGCGATTCGGTACACGCTCAGCGCGACGGCGGCTGCGGCGAGAAACACGACGAGACCGACAAGCAGCAGAAGCCGCCGATCGGTCTCACTGTCGTGTCTGGTGGTCCGAGTCACGTTTCGTCCCTCTGCCGTTCATGATTCCTGGCAGTGCGTATCTCGGAACTTTACGGCCGGTCAGGCCTCAGAGAAAGTATCGATCAGAGCCAGTCGTGCGCCTTCATGGTCCCACCTTTCGTCTCAGGTCCTTCGTCGGCCGTTGCTGTCCGGGCTTGGCTGATGCGCAGAATCTTAAGGCGTTTCGTGGTTGTTCGGGCGATTAAGTGTCCATATGCGCAGTATGCGGCAAGGCTTACGGTTTCTGTTACTCACCGTCTCTGTCCGGAAACTCACCGCGCTGCTTTTGGGAGTTCTGCCATGATTATCGGATCGCGCTTCCCATTCGTCTCTCCCCGGTCTGTCCAGTAACTCCACGTGCGGGTGCCGGTTCGTCGCGTGGTGCTCGCTGAGTTCAATGAATTGTCTGGGCGTCGCCTTTAGTCGGCCGCCTGGCCTGCGATTTGATGCCACTTTGATCTGTTTTGCGACCTTATGCCGGGGGGCCGTGGGAAAATCGATGCCCTACAGATTCCCTGCGGACACCCACCGTCGGCGACCGGAGGCGCACCGCCCGGAGGATAGGCTCACGACCGTGACGGATCCCGGGCAGCTCACCCACGTCGACGCGGCGGGCGCGGCCCGTATGGTCGACGTCTCCGCCAAGGCGGTCTCCGGCAGGCTCGCTACGGCCGCCGGCCGGCTGCGGACCACCACCGAGGTGGTCGACCTGCTGCGCCGCGACGGGCTGCCCAAGGGCGACGCGCTCGCCGTCGGCCGGCTTGCCGGCATCATGGGCGCGAAGCGGACTTCCGATTTGATCCCGCTCTGCCATCCGATCGCGCTGCACGGCGTGACGGTCGAGTTCGCGCTGACCGACGACACCGTCGAGATCACCGCCACCGCGAGGACCGCCGACCGTACCGGCGTGGAGATGGAGGCGCTGACGGCCGTCGCGGTCGCCGGACTCGCCCTGGTCGACATGGTCAAGGCCGTCGACCCGGCGGCGTCGGTCGACGCGGTGCGGGTCCTGCGCAAGGAGGGCGGAAAGACCGGCCTGTGGCAGCGACCGGCGGACCGGCCGTGATCCGCGCCCGGGTGGTGGTCGCCTCCAACCGCGCGTCGGCCGGGGTCTACGCCGACACCAGCGGACCGCTGCTCGTCGCCGGGCTGCGCGAGCTGGGTTGCCAGGTCGACGACCCCGTGGTGGTGCCCGACGGGGAGCCGGTCGGCGCGGCGCTGCGGGCCGCCCTGACCGACGGGATGGACGTGGTGCTGACCAGCGGGGGCACCGGGATCACCCCGACCGACCGCACCCCGGACGTGACCCGTGCGCTGCTCGACCACGAGATCCCCGGCATCGCCGAGGCGATCCGCGCGTACAGCCGGGACCGGGTGCCGACGGCGGCGCTCTCCCGGGGCGTCGCCGGGGTGGTCGGCCGGATGCTGGTGGTCAACCTGCCCGGCTCCACCGGCGGCGCCCGCGACGGCCTCGCCGTACTCGGCCCGATCCTGACCCACGCCGTCGACCAGCTCCGCGGCGGCGACCACTGAGCGATCCACCCCGGCCCACCTCGGCCTACCCGGTCCGCCGGTGCCCGGACCTGGCCAACCTCGGCCCGGCGGTGCCCGGGGGCCCGACGACCAGTGGCCGCGCGCGTGGGACGGCGCAACCACTGGCGGGGCGGGCCCCACCGGCCGGCGATAGGCTCGCCCGGTGAGCACGGAAACCGCGTCCGCCGCGGAACAGGTCGCCGTACCGCCGTCGGTCGGCTGGGAGGAGGCCCGCTCCCGGGTGTACGCCGCCGGCCTCGCCGCCGCGCTGCCCGCCGTCGGCCGGCCGCTCGCCGACACCGACGGGCACACCCTCGCCGAGGCGCTGGCCACCCGCACCGACCTGCCCGCCTTTCCCACCTCCAGCGTGGACGGCTGGGCGGTGCGCGGGGACGGGCCGTGGCGGGTCGTCGGGCGGGTGCTGGCCGGCGGCAGCCCGGCCCCGCTGACCGAGGACGGCACCACCGTCGAGATCGCCACCGGCGCGATGGTGCCCGAGGGGGTCACCGCGATCCTGCGGGTCGAGGAGTCCAGCCGTACCGCCGACGGCCGGGTCGCCGGTACCCCCCGGCCGAACCCGGAGTGGCGCAATCCCGGCGAGGAGGCGTACGCCGGTGAGGAACTGCTCCCGGCGGGCACCCCGGTCGACCCGGCGGTGATCGGCCTGGCCGCCTCCTGCGGGCACGACACCCTGCGGGTGCGCCGGCCGCCCCGCGCCGCGCTGCTGGTCTTCGGCGACGAGCTGCTGACGTCGGGAGTGCCGGCCGCCGGCCGGGTCCGCGACGCCCTCGGGCCGGCCGTGCCGGCGTGGCTGCACCGGTACGGCTGCCAGGTGCGCCCGGCCGACGTGGTCGGCCCGGTGGCGGACACCCTGCCGGCGCACGTGGCGGCCCTGCGCGCGGCGCTGGCCACCGCCGATCTGGTCTGCACCACCGGCGGGACGATGCACGGCCCGGTCGACCACCTGCACCCCACCCTGGAGGCGCTCGGCGCGGACTACGTGGTCAACACGGTCGCGGTCCGCCCGGGGTTCCCGATGCTGCTGGCCCGGCTGGTCGACCCGGACGGCCGGGTCCGCTTCGTCGCCGGCCTGCCCGGCAATCCGCAGTCCGCGATCGTCGCGCTGGTCTCGCTGGTCGCGCCGCTGCTGGCCGGCCTACAGGGCCGGCCGATGCCGGTGCTGCCGCACGCCACGCTGGCCGAGGCGGTGCCGGGGCGCGGCGACTACACCCACCTGGCCCTGGTTCGGCTGGACCGGGTCGCCGGCACCGCCCACCCGGTCCGGCACGTCGGGTCGGCGATGCTGCGCGGGCTGGCCGGCGCCGACGGGTTCGCGGTCGTCCGGCCGGGCACGACCGGCGAGCCGGGCGCGCGGGTGCCGGTCGTGCCGCTGCCCCTGGTGCCGGGGGAGCGGTCCTGGTGACGGGCTTCTTCGCGGGAGGGCGTGCCCGGTGACGATCGAGGAGTCGACCGTCTTCGGCACGGTCACCGCCGAGCCGCTGGACCTGGCCGCGCACGAGGCGGCGGTCGCCGACCGGCGGGCCGGGGCGGTGGTGTCGTTCCAGGGCGTGGTCCGCGACCACGACCACGGCCGCGCCGTGACCAGTCTGGAGTACGAGGGACACCCGAGCGCGGCCGCCGTGCTCCGGGAGGTCGCCGCCGAGGTGGCCGCCGACCCGGACGTCTACGCGGTCGCCGTGTCGCACCGCGTCGGCCCGCTCGCCATCGGCGACGCGGCGCTGGTGGCGGCGGTGAGCACCGCGCACCGGGCCGCCGCCTTCGCCGCCTGCGCCCGGCTGGTCGACGAGGTGAAGGCGCGGCTGCCGATCTGGAAGCGGCAGGTGTTCGCCGACGGCACCGAGGAGTGGGTCAACTGCCCCTGACGGCGGGTGTCCACGCATGGCCGTCCGACGGCGGTGCCCCGCCCTGCCGGTGGCCGGTGGCCGGCCTCAGCGGCGGCCGGTGACCTGGGCGGCGCGGCCGAACCGATCGGCGTAGAAGGCCGGCTCGGCACCAGGTCGCCATGGCAGCGCGGCGACCAGCACGATCAGGGCCACGGCCAGCGAGTTCTCCATCAGCGCGCCGAACAGGCCGTCCTGGTAGTGCGACACCTCGGGGAGTTGGTGCTCGTACGGCCAGATGGGCGAGATCAGGAACAGCAGGTAGAGCCCCACCGCGGCCACGCCGTGCCGTAGGCCGGTCAACGTCGGATACCAGATCGGCGGGCGCAGCCCGTTGACCCCGGGCGGCCCACCGTAGGACGACGCCTGGCCGGGGCGCTGCACCAGGCTCCGGCTCGCCTCCCGGCGGCGTACCGCGGCGTCGGCCAGGACGACGACCGCCGGGATGACCCAGACCAGATGGTGCGACCAGGAGATCGGGCTGACCACGTTCGCGGTGAGCCCGACCAGGGTGAACGCGGTCAGCTCGTCGCCGTCGGTGCGCGCGCTGACCGCCCGGGACAGCCCGAGCGCGAGCATCAGCACCGAGAACGACAGCCAGAGCAGCCCGGGGGTCTCGATCGAGTCGTAGAGCCGGGCCAGCAGGCCGGCGAGGGACTGGTTCGGGGTCATGTCGGCCGCGCCGACCCGCTCGGTCTGCCAGAGCACGCCGCCGAAGTACGCCCGCGACTCGGTGCCGACGAGCGCGAACCCGGCGAGGGTCACCCCGATCGTGGTGCCGACCGCCGTGGCCGCTGCCCGCCACTGCCGGGTGATCATGAGGTACGCGATGAACAGCGCCGGGGTCAGCTTGACGGCGGTGGCCAGGCCGATGCCGGCCCCGGCCCACGCCCCGCTGAACACGAACCGCCGCAGCGGCCCGGTCTCTGGGTCGAACCGGGTGCCTCGCCTCGCCCGCCAGCGCAGCCCGATCAAATCGGCCATGATCAGGGCGAACAGCAGCAGGTTGACCTGCCCGTAGCCGAGAGTCTCGCGCCCCGGCTCGATGGCGATCGCCATCGGCGTCGCGATGCCAACCGTGTACCACAGCGGCCAGCCCAGCCGGTCGACGATCGGTCGCAGCAGCCCGGCCAGGACGAGGGCGAGCGCGCCGATGCTGGCAAGCGCGTTCAGCCAGCCGGCGGCGTCCACCGGCACCAGCGCCATGGGCAGCATCACCAGCGCGCCGAAGGGGGGGTAGGTGAAGCCGAGCGTGGTGGAAGGCGCGATGAAGTCGTACAGCTCGTTGCCGCTCGCCCACCACACCACCGCGCCGTGGTAGATCTTCATGTCGAAGAAGTTGTACGGCCGTCCGAAGGCGCCGATCGCGAGCCACGCGGCGTACGCGACGGTGGCCACGACACCGGCCCGTACCACGGTCCTGCGGTCGACCCCACGGGTCGCGCGGCGGACCGGAGCGAGGCGGTCCATCCGTCGTCCGACGGTCGCCGGCATGGCGTGGCCACCCCCATACCAAGGTCGTCCTACCCGTCCAGGTCCAGCACGGAGCCTAGAACGGCACCTCACGTTGATGCCTCCCGCGTTATGCGACCGTGTCCGATCCCACACTGGTTTTTTACATTTCCACCGCGTTAACGCCTACCGGGCGGTTCAGGTAATTCGTGGCCTTGTGGGGGTGGGGACCGTGCCAGCGGGGGCTGCGAAGCAGGTCAGCCGGGCAGTCGACGGGCGGTGGCGGCCGAGCGTACGGCGATCCGGGCCTCGCGGCGGGCGGTCCGGACGGCCCGGGTCACCGACCGTCGCGAGTGGCCGATCCGGTGACCGGCGCGCCACCGCAGGCCCGGTTTCCCCTCCGTGTCGGCGGCGGCCAGCAGCAGCCCGCCGAGGAGCCCGAGGTTCTTCAGGAAGTGGACCTGGTTGTGCGTCCGCTCGGCCGGGTCGTCGCTGTTCCGGAAGGGATGGCCGGCGGCAGTGGTCGGGATCAGCGTGCCGGCGAGCACCAGCGCGGCCGGGCGGGTGAACTTCCCGGTGGCCAGCATCAGGCCGCTGATGAGCTGGGTGGCCGCGTTGGCGCGGATCAGCGTCTCGGTGTCGGTGGGGATGCGGGGGGAGATCTGCTGGAGCAGCGGGGTCACCCGGTCGGTGACCGGCTTCGCCGCCGCCGCCAGCTGGCCCGGGTGCTGGAGGCTGCGGGCGCCGTTGACCACGAAGATGCCGCTCAACATGACGCGGGCGAGGGAACGCACGGGTGTCATAAACCAGTCATACCCCGTCGCGGGGTCGGCCACCCCTGCAACGGCCCGATCCGATCGGTGTACGTGGACGTCGCGGACGCGCCCATGACCCGCGTGCGCCACGCCGATCGGGGTGACCGTTGCTGGTGGACGCTGCCCGGCGGGTAACCTCGGCGGGTGACGACTCTGCGGCTGCGTCCCGAGGGTCCGGCGGACACCGGCCCGGTCCGACGGGTGTTGACCGCCGCGTTCGCCCGCCCGGACGTGGCGACACCGCCCGAGGTGGGGCTGGTCGAGGACCTGCGCGGCACCGACGCCTGGATTCCCGAGCTGGCGATGGTCGCCGAGTACGGCGGCGAGGTCGTCGGCTACGCCCTGCTCACCCGGGTCCAGGTCCGCGGCGACGATCACCCCGTTCCGGCGCTGGCCCTCGGCCCGGTGGCGGTCGCACCCCACCGGCAGCGGATCGGGCACGGCACGGCCGTGGTGCAGGCAGCCCTGGACGCCGCCACCGAGCTGGGTGAGCGACTCGTGGTGCTGCTCGGTGACCCGGCGTACTACCGGCGGTTCGGGTTCACCCGCGCCGACCGGATGGGGCTCACCAGCCCGTGGTCCGGCCTGGGTGATCCGTGGCAGGCGCTGGTCCTGCCCGCCGGCGCCAGTGGGGACGGCCTCGTGCCCCGGGGCGAGGTGCTGTTCCCGCCGCCCTGGTCGAAGGTCTGACCGCAGCCGGTTCCCGTGTCAGGTGGGCCGGGTGCGGTGCGCCGTCGTCAGACGGGCTGAGTGCGCAGGTACCGACCGAAGTGCGGGACGGTGAACGCGACCGTGCCGCGTTCACCGGAGTAGATCAGCCCCTTCTTGATGAGTGCGTCCCGCGCCGGCGAGAGGCTCGCCGGCTTGCGCCCGAGCGCACGGGCGATCTCGGCGGTCGGCACGGCCGCGTCCATGTCGTCCCGGCCCTCCGCGTCCCCCTCGACCAGGGACAGGGTGGCCATCGCGCGCATGTACTCGCGCTCGGCCGGCGTGGCCCGCTCGAACCGGGAACCGAAGAAGCCGACCGCGAGTTCCGCCTCCGCCTCGGGGGCGGCCACCCGGACGTCCGCGTCCGTGATCGGGGAGCGCGGCGCATGGTCCCAGGTGGCCTTGCCGTACGCCTGGACGAAGTACGGGTAGCCACCCGACTTCTCGTAGAGCAGGTCGAGGGCCTTCGGCTCGTACTCGACCTGCTCGCGCTCGGCCGGCGCGCAGAGCGCCTGGTCGGCGGCGATCCGGTCGAGCCGGTCGATGCGCTGGTAGCGGAACAGCCGTTCCGAGTACGACTTGGCCGCGCTGAGCACGGCCGGCAGGTGCGGCAGGCCCGCGCCCACCACGATCAGCGGCGCGCCGAGCTGCGACAGCTCGTGGCAGGCGGCGCAGAGCGCCGAGACGTCCTCGGGGCCGAGATCCTGCATCTCGTCGATGAAGATGGCGATGCCGGTGCCGACGTCGGCGGCCACCGCCGCGGCGTCGCTGAGCAACTCCACCAGGTCGATTTCGATGTCGCCGGAGTCGGCCCGGCCGGTCGCGGCCGGCACGTCGATGCCGGGCTGCCAGCGGTCGCGCAGCTTCGGGGCCGTACCCGCCCGCCCGGTCGGCGCGGTCCGCTGGGCGAACGCCTTCAGCACCCCGAGGACCGCGTCGATCCGGTCCGGGGCGCGGTGCCGGGGCGCCAGTTCCCGCACCGCCATGTGCAGCGCGGCGGCGATCGGGCGGCGCAGCGACTGGTCCGGCCGCGCCTCGATCTTGCCGGTGCCCCAGAGGTGGTTGATCGCCTGCGAGCGAAGGGTGTTGAGCAGCACGGTCTTCCCCACGCCGCGCAGGCCGGTGAGCATCAGACTGCGCTCGGGACGGCCCCGCGCGATGCGCTCTAGGACGACGTCGAAGACGTCGAGTTCCCGCCCCCGCCCCGCGAGCTCGGGCGGGCGCTGGCCGGCGCCCGGGGCATACGGGTTGCGGACCGGATCCACGAATCGCACAGTATCGGGCCGTCTAGCTGCGGGGCTAGACGTCCGTAGAGGACGCTACCGGCGTGTCGCCGGCCGTCGAGGAAAAACTAGGGCTGTCTAGCGTCCACGCTAGACAGCCCTAGTTTCGGGTAGCAGGCCCCCGGGATCTTCCCGGTGACCGGCCGGCTCAGCTCGGCGCGCCTTCAGCTCGTGCGCTTCTTCAGGCAGAGCACGTAGTCGAGGGCGTTGATCGGGTTGTCGCTGACGAAGTTCGCGGTCGCGTTCGGCGACGCGCTCTTGCACCGGTCGCCGTTCGTGGTGCCGGGGATGCGCAGCAGGATCTCGTACGTGTCCGGCCCGCACGGGACCTTCCGCAGGTCGGCGTCGGCGTCCGTGCCGTCGTTCACCACGCAGTCGCCCCTGGCGAAGTCCTGGTCGTCGTCCTCGGTCGGGCTCGGCTCGGCCGTGGTCGGAGCGGCCGTCGGTTCGTCGCTCGGCTCGTCCGTCGGCACCGCCTGCGTGGTCACCGCCGGCGCGGCCGAGCCGCCGTCGTCGGTCGCCCGCCAGATTCCCCATCCGGCCAGGCCGAGGCAGGGGCAGAGCAACAGCACGACCACCAAAGCGATGATCAGGCCGATCCGGCGGCCCGTGCGGGACGGGGGCGGGGC
>NZ_SMKJ01000207.1:0-13049 GCF_004348615.1 Micromonospora sp. KC207 | reverse complement strand
GGGTGGGAGCAGCCCTGACAAAGCCGGGACGGGCCGGTACTGCCAGACGGTCCGGGTTCGGCGAGCGGGATGGAGAGGGGTACGCGAGGAACCGGCGTGGGACAGCTCCTTTATGCGACGCCAGCTCGAACCTGGTGGATCTGGGCTGGAAGCGGTGCGCACCCGTCGTCGTGGGCGGCGGGGAACTCCCGAGGTGGTGGGCACGAGCTGTCAGGGAGGCTGCGAGGAAGGTCTGCGGCGTACTCGCAGCGATGCCGCAGGGGCATAGTCGGGCTCCTCCTTCGTCGAGCGAATCACAGTGAACACGGGAACCGTCCCGGGTCTTGCCCTTCTCCTCGCTGCCGGCGGGGCCGGTGGGGCTGGGCGCGTCGACCGCCGATCGGCCGGGGACGGGGCGGAGCCGCCGTAGTACTCCGAGCCGGGGAGAGCCCGGCACTTGGGGAAGGGCGGCAGCGGTTTCGAGGTGGGGAGGATGCTGCAATGCCGAAAGACGCGCCGCCGAACGGCGGTGCCCCGGCTCTGGCCCCGGTGGGGCCGTGGTCTCGGGTATCGGAGATGCAGGCCAAGCTTCACCGTTGGGCGGTGGCCGATCTCGGCCGCCGGTTCGGTGACTTGTTCAACTTCGTGTGTGACCCGGCGACGCTGATCGTGGCTTTCGACCGGGTCGCGGGGAACCAGGGAGCGCGCACCCCTGGCGTGGACGGCCTCACCGTTGCCGACGTCGCGGAGCAGGTGGGCGTGTCCGGGTTTCTGGACGACCTGCGGGCCGGTCTCAAGGACGGCTCGTTCCGGCCGCTTGCAGTGCGGGAACGCAAGATCCCGAAACCAGGAGGGTCGGGGAAGGTCCGCAAGCTCGGGATTCCGACGATCGCGGATCGGGTCGTGCAGGCGGCGCTGAAACTGGTGCTGGAGCCGATCTTCGAGGCGGAGTTCTTGCCGTGCTCGTATGGGTTCCGGCCCAAGCGGCGTGCTCAGGACGCGATCGCTGAGATCCACCACTTCGGCTCCCGTGGCTATCGCTGGGTGCTGGATGCGGATATCGAGGCATGCTTCGACTCGATCGACCACGCGGCCCTGATGGACCGGGTACGTCGTCGGGTGAAGGACAAACGCGTCCTGGCGCTGGTCAAGGCG
Organism: Micromonospora sp. KC207; assembly: GCF_004348615.1. Classification (NCBI taxonomy): domain Bacteria; kingdom Bacillati; phylum Actinomycetota; class Actinomycetes; order Micromonosporales; family Micromonosporaceae; genus Micromonospora; species Micromonospora sp. KC207. The sequence continues at coordinate 11,915 of NZ_SMKJ01000207.1, read as the reverse complement.
TTCCTGAGGGCCGGGATCCTGACGGAACCCGGCGATCACCAGGAGACGTTGACCGGGACGCCGCAGGGCGGCATCCTGTCTCCGCTGCTGGCCAACATCGCCTTGGCGGTGCTCGATGAGCACGTGATGGGGCCGTGGAAGCCGGGCGGGACGATGTCGACCCACGGCAAGCGCGACTACCGGCACACCAAGGGACGGCCGACGTGGCGCCTCGTGCGTTACGCGGACGACTTCGTCGTCTTGGTGCACGGCTCGCGTGAGCACGTCGAAGCGCTGCGCGAAGACGTCGCCAGCGTGTTGGCTCCGCTCGGGTTGCGGCTGTCACCGGCCAAGACCCAGGTGATCCACATGAGCGACGGGTTCGACTTCCTCGGCTTCCGCATCCGGTGGAAACGCAAGGAGGGGGACGAACAAGTGGTACGTCTACACCTTCATCGCGGTCCGGCCCGTCCGGACGTTGAAGGCGAGGATCCGTGCCCTGACGCACAAGACATCGCAGCAGGACCTCGCGTCGGTTCTGACCAGGCTCGGTCAGATCATGCGCGGATGGGCCAACTACTTCAAGTACGCCGTGGCCAAACACACCTTCAGCAAACTGGACGACTTCACCTGGTGGAGGCTGGTCCACATGCTGCGGGCGCGCCACGGCTGGAACTGGGGTCAGGTCCGTCGCCATCTGGCCGCCTCCGGGCGGTGGAAGATCGCGGCGGACGGGGTCGAGTACTTCCGGATCGAGGGTGTGACGGTCTCCCGCTACACCTACCGGGGTAACAAGATCCCGACCCCGTGGCCACCTGCGAACCCCGCCTGACGGCAGGAACCGTGGAGAGCCCGTTGCCGAGAGATCGGCACGGCGGGTTCGGAGAGCGGTCCGGGGAAACGGACCGGGAGCAATCCCGCCACCGCGCCCCGGGCCGACTCCACAGCCGGACTGGGGGACGCCGGTCCGCTTGATCAGGAGTCGGAACCGGCCGCTGGCGTAGCCAGGATGGAGAGGGCTGCCGTCTTTGCGGACGAATACGTAGCCGGAGTCGATCCAGGTCTTTCCGGTGGTCTCGCGGCGTGTCCGCTGCTCTTGTTGGCGCTTTCGGTGTTCGCGCAGGACGTGGAGGGTGCGTTTGTCGAGGGCGACCGGGCGGCGTCCGGCGGCGGTTTTCGGGTCGCCTTCGATGACCTGGTAACCGGCGGTGGTGCGGTTGCGTTCGACGTAGAGCACACCGTGGTTGAGGTCGATCTCGGTCCAGCGAAGCCCGCACATCTCTCCGCGGCGCAGGCCACGCAGTGCGGTGAGCCACCAGAACGCGAACAGGGGGTCGTCGGCTACGGCGTCGAGGAACGTGCCGAGTTGTTCGGCGGTCCACACCGCGACTGAGGGGTGCTCGCCGGAGGCCTGCCAGGCGTTGATGCGGTCGTCGGTCCAGACTTGCGCGTGGGGTCTGCGGTAGCCGGCGACGGTGATGTGACGGGCTGGGTTGCCCTCGATGATGCCTTGTCTGACGGCGAGGTTGAGCGCGGTACGCAGGGTGGTGCGCAGGTGCTGCATCGCGGAGGCGGATTGGGGCAGCCCTTTGGTGTTGGTGGTCTGGGCGATCCGGTCGAAGACGGTGCGCAGCAGTCGGGCGTCGAGGTCGGCGAGGCGGTACTGACCGAGGTGGGGGATCAGGACGCGTTCGACGTCGCGGGTGTAGTGCAGCCGGGTGGTCGGCCGGATCCGGGTGTGCTGGTCGAGCCAGTGGCGTAGCCACCGCTCGACGGTCCATCCGCTGGCGGTGCGCTGCGCCTCGGTCGCGGCCAGCCACTCGTCCCGCGCTTTGCGCGCCGCCGCCTGCGACGGGTAGCCACCTCGGCGGACACGTTCGGATCGGCCGAGAACGTTGCGAGCGGAGCAGTGGAAGTACCAGGTGCCGTGCTGCCGGTCGCCCAGGCTCGGGCAGCGCTGCTCCAACCGCCGACCGCCGTCGTCCCGGCATCCGCACCTCTTCAAGATCACACCTGATTTCATGCTGGCATCCCTTCTCGTGGACTCACCCTCTTTCATCGATGTCGTCTTTTTGCTGACGCGGATTCGCCAGCTGATGCTCGCCTGCTGTGTCTTCCGACCATCGGCCCGCCCGCCGGGGGAGAGTTAACGGCGGCTCGGCGGCTCGGCGGCCCGCGACCCTGGGCGGCCTGTCTCACGTTGGCCGGTTTCGTGCGTGAGTGGCGGAGGCGAAAGCGAGGCGCCCGAAACGTCCGCGCGCCCTGGCCGGGGAAGCCGAGTCATCTCTCTCTGCTGTTGTGTTGATCACACCCAGGTCGAGGGTTTCGCTACGACGCTTGCTCTGCGTGATGAGGGTGCCCCCTCGCTGTGGGGCGTACTGAGTCGCTCCACGTGATCGAGGCAGGTCGAAGCGGTTCGGAGGTGGCGGTCGCCTGTCGGACTGTGTGACTGCCTCGCCCAGTCAGGCGTTGTTACGCAAAGTCATGTTGTGGCTGCCGAGTGCGATTTCGACTACAGTCCCACATCAATTGATCGCCATGGGTGTCGGGGGAGGCCCTGTGCTGGACGGTATGGGCAACTCGACACCCATCGGACTCGATGGGCACGGCAGGGGCTCCCCTGAGAAGGTAGGCCTGCTGTCTCGGCGCGGGGCGCTTGTGGCTTCGACGGTCGCGTGGTTGCTTCTGTCGACGGCGGCAGTGGCGGCGCCGACCGTTTTCGCTGCCTCGCCGGCGCGTGGGGCGTCTCCGTCGTGTAGCGGATCTGCGGTTTCCGAGGCCGAGGCGCTTGCTTCGGCGGCGGCGTGTGACATCCCGGTCGCGGTGGAATCCTCTCGTTCCGAGTACACGCAGGTGGTGGCGCAGCCGGATGGCCGGCTGTCGTTCGAGTCGGCGGTCGTGCCGCAGCGTGCGCGTCAGGAAGACGGTTCGTGGGCCGATGTCGATCTGACGTTGCAGGCGGACGGCGATGGCCTGGTCAGGCCGGCGGTCTCGGTTGCGGATGTGGCCTTCTCCGGGGGAGGAGCGGGCCCCCTGGTAACCCTGCGCCGCTCCGGTAAGACACTGCAGATGTCCTGGCCGGGCCCGTTGCCCGCCCCGGTCCTGTCCGGCGACGGAGCCACCTACCCGGGGGTCTTCCCGGACGTGGATCTCGTGGTCCACGCCACCCACACGGGATTCACGCACGTGCTGGTCGTGAAGTCCGCTCAGGCAGCGGCCCACCCGACCCTCCGCAAGATCACTCTGCCGGTGGGCGGTGACGTCGACCTTGAGGCACAGCCGGACGGGTCGCTCCAGGCCAGCGCCGGGGCGGCAGTGGTCGCTCGCACCGAGCCGGCGCGCATGTGGGACTCCACGGCCGGGTCGACCCTCCGCTCATCCGCCGCGCGCTCCTCGACGCTGGCGGCGGGCGATGCGGCCCTGACGGGTGAGGTGATCACCAACGTCACGGCGGGCGGGGACCTGGAACTCATTCCCGACTCGACGTTGCTCACCTCGGACGAGGTGACGTTTCCGCTGTTCATCGACCCGGCGTGGTCCGTGGCGGAGTCGAAGTGGGCTTATGCCACCAGCAACGGTTGCACCAACACCGACTACACGATGGCGCGGGTGGGCTACAGCCCGGAAGGGCCGTGTGTGGGGGCGAAGTTCCGTTCCTACTTCACGTTCCCGATGACCAACGGCACCGTGGCCTTGGGCGGGAAGCACATCGAGTCGGCGTACGTGCAGATGAAGCTGTACCACTCCTACTCGTGTGGTGACTCGCCCGCGCACATGTACCTGACGCCCGCGATCAACGCCACGATGAAGGCCTCGTGGTCGGGGATGACGTTGAAGAAGTGGCTCGACGCCACCGACGGGCACGCGAACAAGGCTGGTGGCTGTTCGGACTCGCCGCAGGACGACATGGTCATGAACTTCACCGGCTCGACGGTCACCAGCCAGGTCCAGACCGCCGCGACGGGTAACTGGAGCACCCTGACCGTGGGGTTCTGCGCCTGCAACGACGAGGGTCAGTACGAGTCGGACCTGGAACGGTGGAAGAAGTTCCGGCCGGCCAACGCGAAGCTGGTCGTGGACTACGACTCGAAACCGGGCAAGCCGTATAACCTGCAGGTCGCTGAGGTGGACTGCCCCGTCGACGGGGTGACCGTCGGCACCACCACCCCGAAGTTCTCCGCTGTCTATCCGGACGGGGACACCGGACAGACGCTGACGGGCACCTACGAGTGGATCGAGGTGCCGGCCGCCGGTATGGGCACGGTGACGGACACGGTGCCTACCCGTAAGACGCCGCCGGCTCCCGCTCCGGCCTCGGCGAACACCCGTGGCACGACTGCCACGGTCACCGTGGTCACGGCCAAGAACTATGCGTTCCGGGTGAAGACCGTCGACCCCGCCCCGTACCAGATTGGGAGCGGCTGGTCCGCCTGGTGCCAGTTCTCCGTCGACACCTCCGTGCCGCCGCCGCCCGACATCACGCCGCCCACCTTCACCCCACCGGACACGGGCCCCGGGCCGGGTGAACCCCTCACCGTGACGATCTCGACGACCGCAGTCGACGTCGCCAAGTTTCGGTACAGCTTCACCGGCCCGCCCGCCACCCTGTACGGCCTGCGCGCTTATTCCGGTGATGGCGTCGGCGGATTCTCGGCCACGTTCAGCGAGGCCGCATCGGCCTGGTACACCGACGGCACCGTCCTCAGCCCGGGCGACCTCTCCGGCGACGGCGAGCCCGACGTCGTGTTCCGCCGGCAGGAAACGGCCAGCCTCTACCTGGTCAGGGGCGACGGCGCGGGCGGCTTCCTGGGCTCACCCGAGTTCCTGGAAGGCTCGAACTGGTCTACCGCGCAGTACCTGTTCTCACCGGGTGACTTCACCGGCGACGGCGCACCTGACCTGCTCTACCGTGACGCCGCCACCCAGAACCTGTGGATGCGTCCCGGCGCGGTCGGCGGTGGCCTGCAGGCCACCTCGGCGCAGATCGGCACGGGCTTCTCGACCGCCAACTGGGTCTTCTCACCCGGTGACTTCAACGGTGACGGCAAGCCCGATGTGCTCTGGCGCAAGACCGACGGCACCTTCTACATGATCCGCGGCAACGGCACCGGCGGTTGGATCACCGGCATCTCGGAGAACATCGGCTCCGGCTGGGGCGGCGCCGCGCTGTTCGGCCGCGGCGACTTCTCCGGTGACGGCAAGACCGACGTCCTGGTGCGGCTCAACTCCACCGGCGAGGTGCGTCTGCACCGGGGCAACGGCACGGGCGGATGGTTGGACACTGTCGGCGTCACCAAGGGGACCATCCCACCGGGTGGAGGGGTCTTCACCCCCGGCGACTTCACTGGAGACGGCAAGCCGGACATCCTGGCCGCCGTAGCCGCCGCGCCGAGCTTCGGTGAGGTCACCGCCGTCACCAGCCCTACCGACCCGAACGTCAAGACCGCCCAGGTGACCGTCCTGGCCTACAAGTACGGCAAGAACATCTTCTGGGCTCGAAGCATCGACGCCGTCGGGAACCTGGGCAACACCAGCTCGAAGGAGGTCGAGGTCGCGAAACCGTCGCGCCCGGTCGCGAGGTGGAGCATGGAAACCTACCCCGGGCACGACCAGGCCGCGGCGTTGGCGGACAACCAGCCACTGCTGGGCGACACCGACGCGGCCGGTCCCCTGGCCAACGACACGCCGTTGACCACCAGCAACGTGAACTGGGACAACCACGCCCGACTGATAGGTGGACAGACCGCCGCCATGACGGGCACCGGGAAGCAGGCCCAGACCACCGGCCCGGTCGTAGACACCACCAAGTCGTTCAGCGTGGCCGCATGGGTGCGCGTCACCGACACCGGCACGACCTGCTGTAGGACCATCGTCTCCCAGGACGGCGCCGTCACCAACGGGTTCAACCTGTACTACGTCCCCAACCCGAAGCAGTGGGGATTCTCGATGTACAACGCGGACGGCACCAGCACGCAGGGAAGTTTCGTCTTCGCCCCCGCGGTGGCGAACACCTGGACCCACCTGTCCGCGGTGTACGACGACGAACAGAAGCAGATGCGTCTCTACGTCAACGGCACCTTGGCCGGCACCGCCAGCCACGACTCGACGTGGAACGCCACCGGCGCCCTCCACGTCGGCTACGCCAAGTGGGGCGCCGGCCAGAGCAACACCGGCCCCGGACAGATCGCCGACGTGCAGGTCTACAACCGCGTCCTGGTCAACCACGACTTCACCGGCCAACTCGCCTCCGACCCCGACTCCGGCGGCGTCAACGAACCCGGCATCCTCGCGCCCACCGAAGTCGGCCGCTGGGACTTCGAGTGGGGAGCCCATCCCTGCTACATCACCGACCAGGCCAACACCTGTGACGCCCAGGACAGCACCCCGTTCGCCCGTTACCTGGCTCTCAGCCGCGGCAGTGGCATCGCCCGCGGCAACCGCGGCAACGGCCTGCAACTGGACAACCGCTACTTCCCCGAAGAAGGGGAGAACAGCGAGGTCACGCATGAAGCGGGCCGCTCCGCCGTCATCACCGGCGTGACGACGGACGAGGACGGCATCGACTACAACGTCTGGGCGAACACCCCCGTGCTGCGCACCGACCAGTCCTTCACCGTGTCGTCCTGGGCGCGAGTGGACCGCACCGACATCACCCAGACCGTCATCGCCCAGGACGGGGCCACCCACAGCGGCTTCCTACTCCAATACGTCCCCGGCGTGACCGCCGACGCCGGCACGTGGAAGTTCAGCATGCCCGCGAACGCGGGAGCCACCAACGCCGCCGACACCACCAGCGTCACCGCTGCGGCACCGGAACCTGGCACCTCCTGGCATCACCTCGTCGGGGTCCTCGACGCGCAGAAACGCGAGCTACGCCTGTATCTCGACGGCACGATGGTCAGCACAGCGACGATGAAGACGGCCTGGACCCCGTGGCAGGCCGCCGGACCACTGACCGTGGGACGCTCCATCGCCAACGGCACCAACACCGGCTGGCTCCACGGCGGAGTGGACGACATCTCCGTCTTCCAGGGCGCCCTCGCCCCAGCTCAGATCAACGCCCTGTACCAGACGCAGGTCGTCGAAAACTAAACAACCACCACGCCTCAACCCGGGTGGACGGATACGTGCTCACATCCACCCACCCGGCATCCCCGCTCAACCCCTCTCGTCAGCAGGACGGTGGAGACACGATGCTCGACCTGACGTCACTGGTGATGCGCTCGAACCCAGCCGCGCGACGCCAGACCCGTATCACGCAGCTCCGCGTTCTGCTCTGCGGCTTGGTGGCCAGCTCACTGGTGAGCAGCGCCATGGTCGTCGGCGAGCCGGCCCAGGCCAAACCCACCCCGCACCTCGCCGCCCAGACCTCCACCATCAACAGCCACGGCGGCCACGCCAAGGGCAAGGCATGGCCGCACACCATCCAGCGACGAGAGGCGCTGCCCGCGCCGAAGTGGCCCGCACCCGCCACCGCCAGCGTCGCCCTCCCGGAACCGAACACCCGCACCGCTGGACCGGTGCGCCTGGGGCAGCTGCCAGTACGAGTGGCACGCAGCTCAAATCCGATCGGCGATGCTGTCTCATCGGTGACGGTCCAGATCCTCGACCGGGCCACCATCCCCGCGAGCCTGCGCGACGGCCTGCTGATGCGCGTCACCGGCGCGACCGCGGGCAAGCCCGGCAGGGCGGCCCTGTCGGTCGACTACACCGGCTTCCGCAACGCCTACGGCGGCGACTGGGCGTCCCGACTCAAGCTGTGGCGGGTCCCCGCCTGCGCGCTGACCGACGGGCAGAAGCCCGGATGCGACATCACCGCCCTGCGGTCATCGAACGACACCACAGCCGGCACCGTAACGGCGGAAGTGCCCGTCACCGCCGCCAGCTCGACCGCCGCCACGGACACCCTCATCGCCCTGTCCGCCGGGTCCTCGGGCCCCTCCGGCGACTTCGGGGCCACGCCGTTGCAGGCATCATCGACGTGGTCGGCGGGCGGCTCGGCCGGCAACTTCTCCTGGTCCCAGCCCATCCGGGTGCCCCCGGCCATCGGTGGTCTCGCGCCGTCGATCCATGTCACCTACTCGTCGGCGAGCGTGGACGGGCGATCGTCGGTGAGCAACAACCAGCCCTCCTGGATCGGGGAGGGCTTCGACTACTGGCCCGGCTACATCGAACGCCGCTACGTGCCCTGCCTCGACGACATGGCCGGCAGCGCCAACAACACCGTCAAGACCGGTGACCTGTGCTGGCGCTCCGACAACGCCATGATGTACCTCAACGGTCAAGGCGTCGAACTCGTCTACGAAGACGGCCGGGGATGGCACCCCCGCGAGGAGGACGGGTCCCTCGTCCAGAAGGCGACCGGGGCCAGCAACGGCGACAACAACGGCGAGTACTGGAAGGTCACCACCTCCGACGGCATCCAGTACTACTTCGGCCAGCACAACCTGCCCGGCCAGAGCTCCGCCACCAACTCCACCTGGACCGTGCCCGTCGCCGGCAACCACACCGGCGAGCCCTGCCGACAGAGCACGTTCAGCTCGTCGTTCTGCGACCAGGCCTGGCGGTGGAACCTCGACTACGTCATCGACACCCGCGGCAACACCCTGTCGTACTGGTACAACAAGGAAACCAACAAGTACGCCCGCAACATCGACGACGACGACGATGCCTCCTACGTCCGCGGCGGAACCCTCGTCCGCGCCGACTACGGAACGTGGGACCGCGGGTCAGCCGACCGGTCCGTCACCCCTACCGCCCAGGTCCTCTTCACCACCGCAGACCGCTGCCTCACCTCCTGCTCCGTCGACGCCAACTGGCCCGACACCCCCAAGGACCAGGAATGCGACGACACCTCCTGCCCCGGCAACTACTCACCGACCTTCTGGTCCACCAAACGTCTGACCAAGATCACCACAAGGGTCTGGGACACCACGAAGACCACCCCGGACTGGCAGAACGTCGACGCCTGGACCTTCACCCAGTCGTTCCCGCCGACCGGTGACGGCAGCGACCACGACGGCCTGTGGCTCGAGAAGATCACCCAGGAAGGGCTCGTCGGCACCACCGTGACGATGCCACCGGTCACGTTCACCCCCGTCTCGATGCCCAACCGGGTCTTGACCAGCAACAACACCAGCAACAACTGGCAGCGCATCGACTACCTCGTCACCGAGACCGGCGCGAAGATCGACATCGAGTACTCGCTGCCCGAGTGCACCGCCTCCAACCTGCCCTCGTCGCCACAGAGCAACGACAAGCGCTGCTACCCGGCCCGCGTCATCGACCCCGACGACCCACAGGGCGAGGCACTGGTCAACGAGTGGTGGCACAAGTACGTCGTCAAGGCCATCTCCGAGTCCGACGTCCAACTGTCCAACGGCGCGGCCCCACCGAAGTTCACCCACTACGAATACGTCGGCGCGCCCGCCTGGCACTACTCCGACGACGACGGCCTCACCAAACCGAACCGCAAGACCTGGAACCAGTTCCGCGGCTACGCCACCGTCAAGACCCGCGTCGGGGACGTGCCCGGCGCGCAGACCCTCACCGAGACGCACTACCTGCGGGGCATGCACGGAGACCGGCTGACCTCCACCACCACCCGCACCGTCACCGTCCCCGCCTCACTGGGCTCCGAGACGGTGTACGACGAGGACCAGTTCACCGGCATGGTCCGCGAACAGATCGTCTACAACGGCACCGACACCAAGCCCGTGTCGAAGAAGGTCAACGTGCCCTGGCGCTCCCCGGCGACCGCCTCCCGGACCATCAACGGCGACACCGTCACCGCCCGCTTCGTCCGCACCCAGAAGACCTACAACGCCACCGCCCTCGGCGTCGACGGCAACCGGGGCTGGCGCACCACCAGCAGCCAAACCTGGTTCTCCGACACCTACGGCACGATCGACAAGACCCAGGACAACGGCCTCGACACCGCCGGCGACGAGAAGTGCGAAACCCGCACCTACAACCGCAACGTCGGCGCGAACCTCATCACCGCCGTGAAGCGGTCCACCGTCACCGCACTACCCTGCGCGACCGCCCCCACCACCACCGCTCACGTCATCTCCGACACTCGCAACTACTACGACGGCGCCACCAGCCCCGACACCGCGCCGACCACAGGAGCGGTCACCAAGGTCGAACAGCTCAAGGACTGGACCGCCGGCAGTGGCACGACCTGGCAGACGACGACCCAGAACGCGTTCGACGCCTTCGGCCGGCTGACCTCCAGCACCGACATCAAGGGCAACGTCGTCAACACCTCCTACACCCCGGCCAGCGGCGGCCCCGTCACCGGCACCACCACCACCCGGCCGGCACCCTACAACTGGACCAGCACCACCGTCCTCAACCCGTACTGGGGCTCCACCACCAAGGTCACCGACTTCAACGGCCTCGTCACCGACGTCGCCTACGACGGCCTCGGCCGAGTCTGGCGGGTCTGGACCAGCGGCTGGGACAAGACCGGCCACGAGAACAACCCATCAGTCCAGTACACCTACCACTTCGCGCCCAACCGCGACGCCTACCCCTACACCGCCTCGACAGCGCTCAACGCCGCCGGCGGCCACCGCACCACCTACCAACTCTTCGACGGTTTCCTACGGCCCCGCCAGACCCAGACCGCCGGCGCCCTGCCCAACGCGACCCTCGTCGACGACACCATCTACGACAAGCTCGGCCGCGCCGACACCCGCTACAACACCCATGTCGAGGCGGGCACCCCCTCCGGCGCGCTGTGGTGGAAACCCGAGTGGGCGGTGCCCTCACTCGTACGCACCATCTACGACAACGCCAACCGATCTACGGCGGAGATCTTCCTGCACGGCGACGGCGTCACGAACCTCGTGGAGAAGTGGCGTGCCACCACCACCCACGAAGGTGACCTCACCACCGTCACGCCCCCCGGCGGAGGCACACCAACCACCACCGTCGTCGACGCCCAAGGCCGCACCGTAGAACTCCGCGAGCACACCACCAGCCAAGGCGTCACCGGCCCCTACCAGTCGACCTGGTACACCTACAACGGCAAGGACCAGCTCACCACGGTTGCCGACCACGCCGGCAACATGTGGACCTACACGTTCGACGTCAAGGGCCGCCAAACCTCCGCGAAGGACCCGGACAAGGGAACCAGCACCAGTCAGTACAACGACTACAACGAGCTGGAGAAGACGACCGACGCCCGAGGCGAGGTCCTCTGGTACGTCTACGACGCCCTCGGCCGCAAGACCGAACTCCGCGACGACTCCGCCACCGGAGCCCTGCGCGCCAAGTGGAAGTACGACCAGCTCTACACCGGCTCCACCGCCAAAGCGAAGAACCAACTGACCGAGTCCTACCGGTACGACCCACCAGGCTCGACGAACATCTACAAGTGGCAGGTCGGCGCCTTCAATCCCCGCGGCCAACCCAGCACCACCAACTACGTCATTCCCGCCGTCGAAGGAACCGGACTTGCCGGTACCTGGGCCTACGGCCACGGCTACTCACCCTACGACGGCACGCCCACTTACACCGGATACCCGAACAAGCCCAGCGGCAGCACCATCAACACCGGCCTGCCCAACGAACAGGTCGAGACCGTCTACAACGCCACCACCGGCCTGCCCACCTCGCTGACGTCGACCAGCGCGGGCACCTACGTCACCCTGCAGACGTACACCGAGTACGGCGAACCCAACATCACCACCCGCCAAACCTCCGGCGGCCTCTACGTCGAGGACGCCACCTACTACGACGACGTCACTCGCCGCGCCGACCGCGTCACCATCCAGCCACAAACCGCCGCCGGGACCGTCGCCGACCGCCGCTACACCCCCGACGACGCCGGCAACATCACCACCATCACCGACACCCCCGCCATCGGCAGCAGCGAAACCCAGTGCTTCCGGTACGACACGCTGCGCCGCCTCACCTCCGCCTGGACC
>NZ_SMKJ01000206.1:0-13141 GCF_004348615.1 Micromonospora sp. KC207 | reverse complement strand
CAACACCTCCGGGTACGAGAACACCTCCGGGTACGACAACACCTCCGGGTACGAGAACTCAGCCGCCGCGGCCGTCGACCCGGCCGAGGTCCGGGCCGCCGCTGCCCGGCCGTTCCGGCTCCGCCCGGTCCCCGAGGACGTCCCGCCCACCGACGCGCCCGGCCAACCGCCGACCGCCACCGGTACCGGGCCGGCCCCCGCACCCGCCACGAGCGGGAGCGAGCGGCTGGTCCGCACCCCGCCCGCGCCCGTACCGACGAGCGCACCCCCGTACGCGGCCCGCCGATCCGCACCCGCCCCGGTGACCCCGGCCGCTCTGGCCGAGGAGGTCCGGCAGCCGGACCGCACGGCGGTGCTGCCGCAGCGCGTCCCCGCCGAGCCGGACGTGCCCGTCGTGCCGGAGCCGCCAGCCGTGGAGCCCCCCGCCGAGACCCCGGAGCTCGCCCGCATCGCTACCCACCTTCGTCGTGACGACGAGCCGGCCCCGCCGCGGGAGCGGCCCGAGGGATTCGACGTCAACGCCATCCTCGACGCCGTAAGGGGCGTCGCCGGGGTGCGGGACGCGGCCCTGCGCCGCACTCCGGCCGGCGCGCACAGCCTGCGGCTCGACCTTGCCGACGGTGCCGACCCCGCCGAGGTCAGTCGGCAGGTTGCCCGCCTGCTCCAGGATCGGATGGGGCTGGCCGCCGCCCCACAGAACCTCCCAGGGATGCCGAGCACCCCGCCGCCGGTTCGTCGTCGTTCCGCCGAGGCGCGTCCCGACCTCCGGGGCTCCGACCCCCGGCCCGCCGACCGGCGGGGGGCCGACCCTCGGGGAGCCGGCGCCAGGGTGCCGGAGGCCCGCCCGCCCGCGGACGCGCCGCCGCCCCGGGCCGACCGTCGCGCCGACCCGGCGGGAGAGCCGCTGCGCCGGCGTCGCCAGGCGACCGCGCACCGGGGCCGGGCCGCCGTCGAGGAGCCGGGCCAGGTCACGGCCGCCCCGGCCGGCGTGGCGACGGGCAGCCCGGCGACGCTCGGCTCCTCGTACTCCGGCGGGCAGATGACCACGACGGAGACCGCGCCGTCGCGACCGCTGGACACCGGCGGCGCGCCGGGGCCCCGCGTGGTGATCGACCACGTCCAGGTCAGCACGTTCGGCCTCGACGCGAACGTCGAGGTCCGCCTTCTCAGCGACGGGGAGACCGCGTCCGGGTACGCGACGGGGCCCGCCGTCGACGGCTACGTGCTGCGGCTCTGCGCGGTGGCCGCCGCGGCGGCGGTGGACCAGCTGCTGCGTGGCGGCGAGCAGGAGCCCGACCGGGGGCGGTGCTTCGTCGAGCACGCGGCGGTGGTGCCGTTCGGCAACTGCGAGGTGGCCACGGTCGTGGTGCTGCTGGTCTGCGACGGCTGGGTCGAGCAGCTCGCCGGCTCGGCGCTGGTGGCCGGCGATCCCCGGCAGGCCGTCGTCCGGGCCACCCTGGCGGCGGTCAACCGGCGGCTTGAGGCGCTGCTGGCCTGATCCGCGGCGGAGCCGCCCGTCGGCAGGGAAGCCGCCCCTTCCGGGCGGGGCGCCGGTCCGGAGCGCGGGCGAGCCGTCGTCGGCACGGGCAGACTTGGTGGCATGAAAGCCGCCATCCTCGGGCCGGACCATCACCTCCCCCCACACGGGACCCCACCGCCGTGGCCTGGTCGGGAGGTACGCCTCGACGGCTCCATCACCTACGTCCGGGACACCCCGGCCACCGCCCCGGGGGCCGAGCCGGCGCTCTACGTGCACGGCCTCGGCGGGTCCTCGCAGAACTGGACCGACCTGGCCGGGCTGCTCGCCGACCGGTTCGACGGCCAGGCCATCGACCTGCCGGGATTCGGGCGCAGCGAGCCGAGCCGCCGCTACACGGTCCCCGCCTTCGCCGGGCACGTGGTCCGCTGGATCGAGCACTCGGGTCGGGGCCCGGTGCACCTGGTCGGCAACTCGCTGGGCGGGGCGATCTCGGTACGGGTGGCGGCGCTGCGACCGGACCTGGTATCCACGCTGACGCTGATCTCCCCGGCGCTGCCGTTCCTGGACTTCCGCCGCTCGTTGCAGGGCCGGATGCTGCCCCTGCTGGCCGTCCCGCGCGGGGAGCGGCTCGTCGGCTGGCAGTTGGCCAGGCTGGACCCGAAGGTGATGGCGCAGCAGGTGATGGAGTCCTGCGTGGCCGACCTGACCCGGATCAGCGAGCAGCGCCGGCAGGAGGCGCTGGAGGAGATCCTGGTGCGGTACCAGGCCGCGCACTACGCGTCCGTGTACGTCCGCACCTTCCGCGGCCTGGTCTCCAGCTTCCTGCGTTCGTACCTGCCGGGGCCGGACTCGCTGTGGCGGCTCGCGGCGGCGGTGCGGGCGCCGACGCTGGTGATTGGCGGGTCCGAGGACCGGCTGGTCGACGTGCGGGTGGCGCCGCAGGCCGCCCGGGTGATCCCGGACAGCCGGCTGCTGATGCTGCGCGGCGTCGGGCACGTGGCCCAACTGGAGGTGCCCCGTACGGTGGCCCGCGCGGTGCTCGGGCTGCTCGCCGAATCGGAGGAGTCCGTGACGCGGCGTGACATGGCATCCTGACCGGGATGCCCGGATTCCTGCCTTGCCGCGCTTCCCGCCCGGATTCTTCTTCCGCAGCCCGCGCCGCCCGGCGGCGTACCCTGCTGTCCCTGGCCGCCCTCGCCGCCTGCGTGCTGGCCGGCGTGGTCCTGATGACGGCCCGGTCCCCGGTCGGCGGCGGGCCCCCGGCCGACATGGCGGCCTTGGCCGTGGACCAGGTGGCCCCGGGGGTCGGCGTGGCCGCGCCCTCGTCGCCGGGCGTCGAGGGTTCCCCGCCGGCCGTTCCCGGCGGCCCGGCGGCGCTGGGCGGCAGCCCCCCGCCGGAGTCCGGCGTGCCCCCGGTGCTGCGGATTCCGGGCCCCGTGCCGTCGGCGGGCGGGGGTGGTTTTCGGTACGACGACCGCCCCGGCGAGGTGCTCGGCGCGGCCGGTCGGCTGCGCCGCTACCGGGTGGCGGTGGAGCGGGAGTCGGGGGAGAACGCCCGCGACTTCGGCGCTGCGGTCCAGGAGGCGCTGGCCGGGCCGGGCAGTTGGGTGGACGGCGGACGGCTGCGGTTGCAGCGGGTGCCGGCTTCGGCCCGGCACGACTTCACGGTCTACCTGGCCACGGCGCGCACGGCGGGGCAAATGTGCGCAGCCGGCGGGGTCGACATCCGGGTGGGCGGTCGGCCGTACACCTCCTGCCGGGCACCCGGGAAGGTGATCATCAACCTGGACCGTTGGCGGTTGTCGGTGCCGCACTTCGTCGCGGCCGAGGTGCCGCTGCGCGTCTACCGGACGTACGTGGTGAACCACGAGGTCGGGCACGAGTTGGGCCACCGCCACGAGCGGTGCCCGAAGCGGGGCCGGCCCGCGCCGGTGATGATGCAGCAGACCCTGTTCCTGAACGGTTGCGTTGCCAACCCGTGGCCGTACCGGGACGGTCGCCGTTACGCCGGCCCGCCGCTGTGACCCGGGCAGATAGCGACGGGAGAAGCGAAGACTTCTCATGCTAAAGGCGGGAAAGGCGCTGTTTGGCCCGGTTCGTCTGTCAGGCTGACCAGGTGACCTCCCTCTCCCCTGTGGGGGCATCCCGCTCGGGGCCGCCGGGCCCGCGCCGGGTGCGCCAGCATCCGCGTACGGCCCTCGGTGGCCTGGCCGCGCTGGTGGCGGTTGCCGCCGCCGCGCTCCTGGTCCTCGGCGCGGTGCCACCGTCGGGGCCGGCGCAGACCGGCGTGCCAATCGGCCAGGGCGCCGGCGGGGGCGACCGGAACCCCGCGCCCGGTCGGGACGACCGGGACACCTCGGCTCAGGACGAACAGGACGGTCGGGGCGAGCAGGGTCGGCCGGGTCGCTGGCCGACCAGCGGGCCCGGTCGGTTCACGGCGGCGGCCGGGGAGTCGCCGATCCAGGGCGCGGGCGGGCCGGTGCGCCGTTACCGGGTGCTCGTCGAGCGGGACAGCGGCCAGGACGCGGACGCCGTCGCCGCCGTGGTCGACGAGGCGCTGGGCGACCCGCGTAGCTGGATTGCCTCCGGTGAGCTGCGGGTGCAGCGGGTGGCGAGCGCGGCCGACGCCGACTTCACCGTCTACCTGGCCACCCCGGTCACCTCCGAGCGGATGTGCGCGCTCGGCGGGCTGAGCACCGAGCGGTACACCTCCTGCCGCCTGCCCGGACAGGTGATCATCAACCTGGCCCGGTGGATGGAGGCGGTCCCGGACTACGGCGCGTCGCTGGCCGTCTACCGCGCGTACGTGGTCAACCACGAGGTCGGGCACGAGTTCGGCGAGCTGCACGAGTCCTGCCCGGGGCCCGGCGAGCCCGCGCCGGTGATGCAGCAGCAGACGTACGGCCTCGACGGCTGCGTCGCCAACCCCTGGCCCTACCTGGACGGCGCCAGGTACGCCGGGGAGCCGACAGCGGGCACCTGAGATATTCCCGCTCCCGCATGTCGGGCGGGTGTCCCTGCTCATGGCCGATCGACGTCCCGGCGAGCGACAATGGCTCGTTCACCCACGCCGATCCCGGGGAGTCCACCGTGTCGTTGCCCCCGCTCGTCGAGCCCGCCGCCGAGCTGACCGTTGACGAGATCCGCCGCTACTCCCGCCATCTGATCATCCCCGACGTGGGGGTCGAGGGGCAGAAGCGGCTGAAGAACGCCCGGGTGCTCTGCGTGGGCGCCGGCGGCCTCGGCTCGCCGGCCCTGATGTACCTGGCCGCCGCGGGCGTCGGGACGCTGGGCATCATCGACTTCGACACCGTCGACGAGTCCAACCTCCAGCGGCAGATCATCCACGGCGTCTCCGACATCGGCCGGTCCAAGGCCGAGTCCGCCGCCGCGTCGATCCGCGAGATCAACCCGCTGGTCGACGTGGAGATCCACAACACCGCGCTGGACCGGGACAACGTGCGGGAGATCTTCTCCACCTACGACCTGATCGTCGACGGCACCGACAACTTCGCCACCCGGTACATGGTCAACGACGCGGCGGTGCTGCTCGGCAAGCCGTACGTCTGGGGGTCTATCTACCGGTTCGACGGCCAGGCGTCGGTGTTCTGGGCCGAGCACGGCCCCTGCTACCGCTGCCTCTACCCGGAGCCCCCGCCGCCCGGGATGGTCCCGTCCTGCGCCGAGGGCGGCGTGCTCGGCGTGCTCTGCGCGTCGATCGGCTCGATCCAGGTCAACGAGGCGATCAAGCTGCTCGCCGGTATCGGCGAGCCGCTGGTCGGCCGGCTGATGGTCTACGACGCCCTGGAGATGAGCTACCGCAAGATCAAGGTTCGGAAGGACCCGAACTGCGTGCTCTGCGGCGAGAACCCGACGGTCACCGACCTGCTGGAGGACTACGAGGACTTCTGCGGCGCGGTCTCCGAGGAGGCCCAGGAGGCGGTCGTCGACGCGACCATCACCGCGGCCGAGCTGAAGGAGTGGCAGGACGCCGGCAAGGACATCTTCCTCGTCGACGTCCGCGAGCCCGCCGAGTACGAGATCGTCCGGATCCCCGGCGCGACGCTCATCCCCAAGGGCGAGATCATCTCCGGCGAGGCGCTGGCGAAGCTGCCGCAGGACAAGCAGATCGTGCTGCACTGCAAGTCCGGCGTCCGCTCCGCCGAGGCGCTCGCCGCCCTCAAGGCAGCCGGCTTCCGCGACGCGGTGCACGTCCAGGGGGGCGTCCTGTCCTGGATCAAGCAGATCGATCCCTCCCTCCCCGCGTACTGAGTGCAAGGAAGGGCCCCTTCTCAACGCTTCCGGTAGAGAAGGGGCCCCCTTTCACACCTGCTCGCCCACTGTCGCTAGGCCGACCATCCGAGGCGTGATCGCGTCCGCGCCGGTAGCGTTCCTGCCGTGGTCGACTTGAACGCCGCGATCGGGTTCGTGGTGGCGCACGGTGACACGGTGGAACGAGCCCGACTGTCGTGGCTGCGGGCCGGCACGGTGCCGTCGCCCGAGCTGCTCGACAGCGCCGAGGCGGGGCAGATTCCCGGCGGCGGCTGGCCGGCCATGTGGGGCGGCGACGTCGCCTCGGTCGACGCCACCTGCTTCCGCCTCGCCGAGCTGGACGACCTCGGCGCCCTCGGCCGTCCGGCCGCCCGCCGGGCGCTGGACTGGCTGGCGTCGAGGCAGCAGGCCGACGGTGGCTGGGAGGAGGACGCCGCCCTCGCCGACGACGCCCCCTGGTGGGCCCGCCCGGGCGACCCCGAGGCACGCCTCTACCTGACCGCCACCGTCACCTTCTGGCTGACCGTCGCCGGTCTGGACGCGCGGGCCGCCGGGCCCCGCCAGACGGCACCGCCGACGGCGTGGGCTAGCCCACCGCCGGCCGATCACCGGGCCGGCGGCGCGCTCGACCGGGCCGCCGGCGACGCGTACGCGGGCGTCGTGCACGCCGCCGCCCAGGCCCTCGCGGGGCAACTCCAGCCGGATGGCACCTTCCCCTCCTACCTGGCCGTCGGCTGGCTGAGCGCGGCGGTCTTCCACCAGCAGGAGCTCTTCTACGAGTCGGCCCGGATCCAGGTGGCGCTTACCGACCGGATGCCGAAGCTCTCCCCGGCCAACGCCGCCTCGCTGGCCGCCGCCCTGCGCCGGGTCGGCGTCGACGAGCAGCACTGGACTCTGGTCGCGGCACGCCGCCGGCTGGCCGAGACCCAGCGCAGCGACGGCGGCTGGGAGAGCGACGACGGCCACCAGTTCGACGTGCACACCACCCTGGCCGCGATCCGCGCCTGCCGCTGACCCACCCCCGGCTCCCGCCGCTCCCTCAGCCCCGGCGCAGCGGAGTGAGAAGGGAACCCCTCTCCACCGTAGGCGTTAACAAGGGGCCCCTCCTTACCCCCGCAGGTGCCCGTCCCCGGTGACGACGTACTTCGTCGACGTCAGCTCCGGCAGGCCCATCGGCCCCCGGGCGTGCAGCTTCTGCGTCGAGATGCCGATCTCCGCGCCGAAGCCGAACTCGCCGCCGTCGGTGAACCGGGTCGAGGCGTTCACCATCACCGCCGCCGCGTCCACCCGGGCCACGAACTCCCGGGCCGCCGCCTGCGAGTCGGTGACGATCGCCTCGGTGTGCCCGGTGCCGTACCTGCGGATGTGCGCGACCGCCGCGTCGAGCGAGTCGACGACGGCGACCGAGATGTCCGCCGACAGGTACTCGGTGGCGAAGTCCTCGTCGGTCGCCGGGACCACCGAGGAGGAGTACGCGCAGACCTCCGGTGAGCCGTGCACGGTCACCCCGGCCTCGGCGAACGCGGCCAGCACCGCCGGCAGGAACGCGTCCGCGACCGAGGCGTGGACCAGCAGCGACTCGGCGGTGTTGCAGGTGGACAGGCGCTGGGTCTTCGCGTTCAGGGTGATCGCCACGGCCTTGGCGAGGTCGGCGGCGGCGTCGACGTACACGTGGCAGTTGCCCACCCCCGTCTCGATCACCGGCACCGTCGACTCCTCGACCACGGTGCGGATCAGCGACGCCCCACCGCGCGGGATCAGCACGTCGACCAGGCCGCGCGCCCGCATCAGCTCCTTGACCGAGTCGCGGGAGCCGGCGTCGAGGAGCTGCACCGCGTCCGCCGGCAGGCCCGCGCCGGCCACCGCGTCGCGCAGCACCGCGACCAGGGCGGTGTTGGAGTTCGCCGCCGAGCCAGAGCCACGCAGCAGCGCCGCGTTGCCCGACTTCAGGCAGATCCCGGCGGCGTCCACGGTCACGTTGGGGCGGGCCTCGTAGATGATCCCGACCACCCCGAACGGCACCCGGACCTGCCGCAGTTCCAGCCCGTTGGGCAGGGTCGAACCGCGCACCACCTCGCCCACCGGGTCGGGCAGCGCGGCCATCTCGCGCAGCGCGTCGGCGATGCCGGCCACCCGGGGAGCGTCGAGGGCGAGCCGGTCCAGCACGGCCGCGCTCAGCCCGGCCGCGCGCCCGGCCGCCAGGTCCGCCGCGTTCGCGGTCAGGATCTCGGGGGTACGCGCGACCAGCGCGTCGGCCATCGCCACCAGCGCGGCGTCCTTGGCGGTACGGGTGGCGACCGCCAGGGCCTCCGCTGCGCCCCGGGCCCGCCGGGCCTGCTCGACGACGCTCATCCTGCTCACTCCTTCGGTGTTAGGAAGGGGCCCCTGTACAACAGCATGCGTTGACAGGGGGCCCCTGCTTACAGCAGCACCAGGTCGTCGCGGTGGACGACCTCACGTTCGTACGCCGGGCCGAGCGCCGCCGCCAGTTCGCCGGTGGAGCGGCCGAGCAGCCCGGGCAGCTCGACGGCGTCGTAGTTGACCAGACCCCGGGCCACCGGCGCGCCCCCGCCGTCGACCAGGTCGACCGGGTCGCCCGCGGTGAACGCCCCGTCGACGGCGGTGATCCCGGCCGGCAGCAGCGACTTGCGCCGCCCCACGACGGCGGCCACCGCGCCCGCGTCGAGGTGCAGCCGGCCGCGCGGGGTGGTGGCGTGGGCCAGCCAGAACAGCCGGGCGGCGGGGCGTCGCCGCTCGGCGTGGAACAGGGTGCCGACCTCCTCGCCGGCCAGCGCGGCGGCGGCCAGCGGCGCGGCGGTGAGCACCACGGGAATGCCGAAGCCGGTGGCGATCCGGGCCGCCTCGACCTTGGTGACCATGCCGCCGGTGCCGACGCCGGCCCGGCCGGCCCCGCCGACCTGGACGTCGGCCAGGTCCCGCTCGTCGCGGACGTCGGTGATCCGGGTGGAGCCGGGCCGGGCCGGGTCGCCGGTCCAGAGGGCGTCGACGTCGGAGAGGAGCACCAGCAGCTCGGCGTGGACCAGCGCGGCGACGAGGGCGGCGAGCCGGTCGTTGTCGCCGAACCGGATCTCCTCGGTGGCCACCGTGTCGTTCTCGTTGACGATCGGCACGGCCCGCAGGTCGAGCAGCTTGCGCAGGGTCCGGTACGCGTTGCGGTAGTGCGCCCGTCGGGTCACGTCGTCGACGGTGAGCAACACCTGCCCGACGGTGAGGCCGTGCCGGGCGAAGCCGGCCGCGTACCGGCCGATCAGCAGGCCCTGGCCGACGCTGGCGGCGGCCTGCTGGGTGGCCAGGTCGCGCGGGCGGCGGCTGAGCCCGAGCGGGGCCAGCCCGGCGGCGATCGCGCCCGAGGAGACCAGCACCACCTCGCGGCCGTCGGCGGCGAGCCGGGCGAGGGTGTCGACCAGCGCGTCGACGCGGGCGTCGTCGAGGCCGCCGGACGCCGTGGTCAGCGAGGACGAGCCGATCTTGACGACGACCCGTCGGGCCGAGGTGACTGCAACGCGCACCCGCCCATTCTGCGCGGTCGGGTCGGCGGGCCCTGGCGGCGTTCCCATATCGTGGCAGCTCGTGACTTTTGAGGAGTACGTCGAGGCGGTGCTGGAGCTCGTCGAGCGCATCCCACCGGGCCGGGTGATGTCGTACGGGGCGGTCGCCGACGCGCTGGCCGAGCGCTCCGGGCGGGCGTCGGCGCGGCTGGTTGGCTCGATCATGGCCCGGCACGGGGGCGGGGTGCCGTGGCACCGGGTGGTGACCTCGGCGGGCCGGCTGCCGCCCGGTCACGAGGTCGAGGCGCGGGCCCGGCTGCGCGCCGAGGGCACGCCGTTGCGTCCCGCCGGGGTGGACATGCCGGCGGCGGCCTGGTCGCCGGAAGAGGGGATGTGACCCTGACCATAGCGTGAGTAGCATTCGGCGTCATGACGCTGCCGCCGGCCGGACCCGGTACGCCGCCTGAGGCCCAGGCACCGGCGACCGGCGCGGCCCAGGCACCGGCGACCGGCACGGGCGAGGCCGCCCAGACCGGCGCGGGCGAGGCCGCCCCGGCTACCGGGCACCAGGTGCCGCCGCCCGCCGACGGTCATGTCCTACCCCGTCGGGTGCACCTCGGCTACGCGCTCGGCTCCCTGGTCACCGGGGCCTTCGGCACCGTGCCGGGGCTGCTGCTCCTGCCGTACCTGACCGACACGCTCGGCGTCGCCGCCGGGGTGGCCGCCCTGCTGGTGCTCCTGCCGAAGGCGTGGGACGTGCTGGTCAACCCCGTCGCCGGGCGGATCTCCGATCGCACCAGGTCGCGCTGGGGAGCCCGCCGGCCGTACCTGCTGCTCGGCGGGCTCGCCCTCGCCGCGCTGTTCGCCGCGATCTTCGCCGCCCCGCTCGGCGCCGCCCCGGCCGCCGGGGCGTACGTCGCCGTCGCGTTCCTGGCCACCGCGACCGCGTTCGCCTTCTTCCAGGTCCCGTACGTGGCGATGCCGGCCGAGCTGACCGACGACTACGCGGAACGTACCCGGCTGATGAGCTGGCGGATCGCGGTGCTGGCGGTGGCCATCCTGGTCTCCGGCGCGGTGGCCCCGGCCGTGGTGGCCGCCGGCGGCGACGGCGTCGCCGGGCACCGCTGGATGGGCCTGTTCGTCGCCGTGCTGATCGCCCTCGGCGCCCTCGGCGCGTTCCTCGGCACCCGGGACGCGCCCACCGGCACGGTCGGCGAGAGCGAGCCGACGCTGCGTGCCCAGCTCGCCGTCGCCGCCCGCAACCGGCCGTTCCGGGCGCTGCTGGTCTGCTTCGTGGTCCAGTCCGCCGGGGTGGCGACCATCCTGGCCGGGGTCAGCTACTTCGCCGACCAGGTGCTGCGCGACCCGACCACCGGCCCGACCCTGCTCTTCGCCTGCTTCGTCGGGCCGGCGCTGCTGGTGATGCCGCTGTGGACCCGGGTCGGGGCGCGGGTCGGCAAGCGGGCCGCCCTGGTCGCCGCGTCGGCGCTGCTCACGGCGGGGGCCGCCGGCCTGGTCGCCGCGCCGGTGCTGCCGGCCGTCGCGGTCTACCTCGTGGTCGCGGTGATCGGCGTCGGGTACGCCGGCCAGCAGGTCTTCGCGCTGGCCATGCTGCCGGACTGCATCGCGTACGACACGGCACGCACCGGCCGCCGGCAGGCCGGCGTGTTCACCGGCCTGTGGACGGCGGGGGAGACCCTCGGCCTCGCCCTCGGCCCGGGCGTCTACGGCCTGGTGCTCCAGCTCAGCGGGTACGTCTCCTCCGACACCGGCACGGCGGCCACCCAGTCCGCCGCCGCCCGCCTCGGCGTCCTGCTGGGTTTCACGGTTCTGCCGGCCCTGCTGGTCGGCCCGCCCCTGCTCCTGCTGCGCCACTACACCCTCACCCGGGACGATCTGTTGACCGCCGCCGCCACCGGCCACCACGAGAAGGGCGTCACCGCCGCATGAACGACGACGAGGACATCGGCCGGGCGCTGCCGGAGCGCGGACTGCCCGCCGAGCGGGTGCTCGGCGACGTCCGGGCGCTGCGCAAGGGGGACCGGCCCACGCACGGGGGGCGGCTCTTCGCGTACGTCTACGACCCCGCCGTGCCCGGCCTGGACGAGCTGGCCGCCGCCGCCCACGCCGAGTGCGCCCACGTCAACGGGCTCGACCCGACCGCCTTCCCGTCCCTGTTGGCGATGGAGAACGCGCTGGTCGGGGCGGCGTCCCGGCTGCTCGGCGGTGGCACCGGCACGACCGCCCCGGACGTCGTCGGCAGCGTCACCAGCGGCGGGACCGAGTCGCTGATCCTCGCCGTGAAGGCCGCCCGCGACGCCCGGCCCGACATCACCGCGCCCCGGATCGCCGTCCCGGTGACCGCCCACGCGGCGTTCGCCAAGGCGGCCCACTACCTGCGGGTCACCCTCGACCCGGTGCCGGTCGACCCGGTCACGCTGCGGCCGTCCGTCGCCGCCGTGGCCGCCGCGATCGGCCCCGACACGGTGCTGGTGGCCTGCTCCGCCCCCTCGTACGCGCACGGCGTCGTCGACCCCGTCGCCGGGATCGCCTCGGTGGCCGCCGAGGCAGGGGCGCGCTGCCACGTCGACGCGTGCTTCGGCGGGTGGACCCTGCCCTGGCTGCGTCGCCTCGGCGTGCCGGTGCCGCCGTTCGACTTCGCCGTCGCCGGGGTCACCTCGATCTCCGTCGACCTGCACAAGTACGCGTACGCACCGAAGGGCGTCTCCGTGCTGCTGCACCGCGAACCGGCGCTGCGCGCCCCGCAGTTCTTCGCGTACGCGGACTGGCCCGGGTACACGATGGTCAATCCGGTGATCGCCTCGACCCGCTCCGGCGGCCCGATCGCCGCCGCGTACGCCACCCTGCGCCACCTCGGCGAGGACGGCTACCTGCGGCTCGCGGCGGCGACCCGCGACGCGGTGGTCGGGCTCGCCGACGCGGTAGGGGGCACCGGCGGGCTGCGGCTGCTGGCCGAACCCGAGTCGACGGTGGTCTGCTTCACCTCCACCGACCCGGGGCTGGACCTGTTCGTGCTGGTCGACGAGTTGACCGCGCGCGGCTGGCACACCCAGCCCCAGCTCGCGTACGGCGATCTGCCGGCCAGCGTGCACCTCACGGTGACCGCCGCGGTGGCCCCCCGGGTGGCGGAGTTCGGCCCGGACCTGGCCGACGCGGTGGCGGCGGCCCGGGCCGCCGGGCCGGTCGGGCTGCCCGCCGAGTTGGCGGCGCTCGCGGCGACGCTGAGCCCGGACGCGCTCACCCCGGAGTTGGTCGCCGGCCTGGCCGCCGCCCTCGGCCTCGGCCCGGCGGCCGGCCCCGGCGGCTCCGCGCCGGGCGCCATCGTCAACGCCCTGCTCGATGCCGCCCCGCCCGCCCTGCGGGAGCGGCTGCTGGTCGAGTTCGTCGGCCTGTTGCAACGCCCGACCTACTGAGGCGCCCCTGAGCTGCCCGCCCGGCGCGGGCGGCGGCTGTGGTTGACTGGCGCGGGAGAGAGAGGGGGCGGTCGTGCAGCTGCCGGCAGTGCTGGGAGAGCCGATCCGGTTCGTGCTGAACTGGGGCCGCCGCTACTCGCTGTGGGTGTTCAACTTCGGCCTCGCCTGCTGCGCGATCGAGTTCATCGCGACCAGCATGGGCCGGCACGACTTCATCCGGCTGGGCGTGATCCCGTTCGCCCACGGCCCGCGCCAGGCCGATCTCATGGTGGTCTCCGGCACGGTCACCGACAAGATGGCCCCGGCGATCAAGCGGCTCTACGAGCAGATGCCCGAGCCGAAGTACGTCATCTCCTTCGGCGCGTGCTCCAACTGCGGCGGCCCGTACTGGGACTCGTACTCGGTGACCAAGGGCGTCGACCAGCTCATCCCCGTCGACGTGTACG
>NZ_SMKJ01000205.1:0-13234 GCF_004348615.1 Micromonospora sp. KC207 | reverse complement strand
GTGCTGGGCCTGCCTGCTCATGTGACCGCCTGTCTCTTCGACCTGGATGGTGTGCTGACGCAGACCGCCCGGGTGCACAACGCCGCGTGGACCCAGACGTTCGACGTGTTCCTCCAGCGCCGCGCGGCGGTCACCGGGAAGCCGTACCGGCCGTTCGACCCGGGGCCCGACTACAACCGGTACGTCGACGGGAAGCCCCGGGCCGACGGGGTGCGGTCGTTCCTCGCCTCCCGGGGCATCGTCCTGCCGGAGGGCTCGCCTGGCGACCCCCCGGACGCGGACACCGTCTACGGGGTCGGCAACCGGAAGAACGCCATCCTGCTGGAGCGCATCCGCACCGACGGGGTAGAGGTGTACCCGGGCTCCGTGACGTACCTCAGGGCGGCGGCCGACGCCGGCCTGCGCCGCGCGGTCGTCTCGGCGAGCGCGAACTGCCGCGACGTGGTCGCCGCCGCCGGGCTGGAGCCGCTGCTGGAGGCCCGGGTGGACGGGGTGGTCGCTCGTGAGCGGGGGCTGCGCGGCAAGCCGTACCCCGACACGTTCCTGGCGGGCGCGAAGCTGCTCGGCGTCGACCCCGCGCAGGCGGCCGTCTTCGAGGACGCGCTGGCCGGGGTGGCCGCCGGACGGGCCGGCGGGTTCGGGTGCGTCGTCGGTGTCGACCGGGTGGGCCAGGCCGACGAGTTGCGCGCGCACGGGGCGGACATCGTGGTCGCCGACCTCGCCGACCTCGTCGGCGCGGGGGCCGCCCGAACCACTGGCAACGACAGGGGGACCCTCGCATGATCCGCGAGCGCGCCTATCCGGTGGAGCCGTGGCACGTCCGGGAAACCCGCCTCGACGTGGACGTCCTGGCCCAGTCCGAGTCGGTCTTCGCGCTCTCCAACGGGCACTTCGGCCTGCGCGGCAACCTGGACGAGGGCGAGCCGCACGGCCTGCCCGGCACGTACCTGAACAGCTTCTACGAGCTGCGCCCCCTGCCGTACGCCGAGGCCGGTTTCGGGTTCCCCGAGTCCGGCCAGACCATCGTCAACGTCACCAACGGCAAGCTGATCCGGCTGCTCGTCGACGACGAACCACTCGACGTCCGGTACGGCGAACTCCTCGCCCACGAGCGGGTCCTCGACCTGCGCGCCGGCACCCTGCACCGGGAGCTGCACTGGCGTTCCCCGGCCGGGCGCGAGGTCAAGGTCCGCAGCACCCGGCTGGTGTCGTTCACCCAGCGTTCGGCCGCCGCCATCAACTACGAGGTGGAGGCGGTCGACAGGCCCCTGCGGCTGATCCTCCAGTCGGAGCTGGTGGCGAACGAGACCCTGCCGGCGCAGAGCGGCGACCCCCGGGTGGCGGCGGTGCTGGAGTCGCCGTTGCAGGCCGAGGAGGAGTTGACCACCAACGACGGCGGGCTGCTCATCCACCGGACGAAGGTCAGCGGACTGCGGGTGGCCGCCGCCATGGACCACGACGTGTTCGCCCCGGAGCACACCACCGTGGACACCGAGGGGTACGAGGACTGGGTTCGTACCACCGTCGGCTGCGTGCTGAAGCCTGGCGAGAAGCTGCGGGTGGTCAAGTACCTGGCGTACGGCTGGTCGAGCCGCCGGTCGCTGCCGGCGCTGCGCGACCAGGTCGGCGCGGCCCTCACCGGGGCCCGCCTCGACGGCTGGGACGGGCTGCGCCGGGAGCAGCGGGAGTACCTCGACGAGTTCTGGGACGCCGCCGACGTCCGGGTCGAGGGCGACCCGGAGGTGCAGCAGGCGGTGCGGTTCGGGCTGTTCCACGTGCTCCAGGCCGGCGCACGGGCCGAGCGCCGGCCGATCTCCGCGAAGGGCCTCACCGGCCCGGGGTACGACGGGCACGCGTTCTGGGACACCGAGATGTTCGTGCTGCCGGTGCTCACCTACACCCAGCCGGGCGCGGTGCGCGACGCCCTGTACTGGCGGCACTCCACCCTCGCCCAGGCGCAGGAGCGGGCCCGGACGCTGAGCCTGACCGGGGCGGCCTTCCCGTGGCGGACGATCGGCGGGCCGGAGTCGTCGGCGTACTGGCCGGCGGGGACCGCCGCGTTCCACATCGCCGCCGACGTCGCCGACGCGCTGCGCCGGTACGTCCTGGTCACCGGGGACGAGGTGCTGGAGCGGGAGATCGGGCTGGAGCTGCTGGTCGAGACGGCCCGACTCTGGCGTTCGCTCGGACACCACGACCGGCGCGGCCGGTTCCACATCGACGGCGTGACCGGCCCCGACGAGTACACGGCCGTGAAGGACGACAACATCTACACCAATTTGATGGCGCAGCGGAACCTGCTCGCCGCCGCCGACTGCGCGATGCGGTTCCGGGACGAGGCGATCGACCTGGGGGTGACCGAG
Source organism: Micromonospora sp. KC207 (assembly GCF_004348615.1). Lineage (NCBI taxonomy): Bacteria > Bacillati > Actinomycetota > Actinomycetes > Micromonosporales > Micromonosporaceae > Micromonospora > Micromonospora sp. KC207. Next base: position 10,871 of record NZ_SMKJ01000205.1, on the reverse strand, counting down.
GAGGAGGCGGCGGCCTGGCGGGACGCGGCGAACGCGATGTGCGTCCCGTACGACGAGGGCGTCGACGTGCACGAGCAGGTGGAGGGGTTCACCCGGCTCCAGGAGTGGGACTTCGAGAACACCCCGGCCGAGAAGTACCCGCTGCTGTTGCACTACCCGTACTTCGACCTGTACCGCAAGCAGGTCATCAAGCAGGCCGACCTGGTGCTCGCCATGCACTGGCGGGGGGACGCGTTCAGCGACGAGGAGAAGCGGCGCAACTTCCTCTACTGCGAGCGGCGGACCGTACGGGACTCGTCGCTGTCGGCCTGCACGCAGGCGGTGATCGCGGCCGAGGTCGGCTACCTGGAACTGTCCCACCGGTACCTGCGCGAGGCCGCGCTGATGGACCTGCACGACCTGAACGAGAACACCCGGGACGGGGTGCACATGGCGTCGCTGGCGGGGGCGTGGATCGCGCTGGTCGCCGGATTCGGCGGGCTGCGCGACCACGACGGGCTGCTCGCCTTCACGCCCAGGCTGCCGAGCCGGCTCGACCGGCTGGAGTTCTCGTTGCAGTGGCGAGGGCTGCGGCTACGGGTCGACGTCCGGGCGCACCAGACGACGTACGCGCTGCGGCACGGCCACCCCGACGACGTGATGGAACTCCGGCATCACGGCGAGAAGGTCCGGGTGACCTTCGCCGAGCCGGTAACCGTGCCGGTGCCGCCCCTCACGCCGCCCTCCATCGAACCGGAGCAGCCGCCCGGTCGGGCACCCCTGCTCCGGCTCCCGGAGCAGCTCGGCTGAGCCCGGGGAGGGCTCAGAACTGTCTCCCGTTGGAGGGGCGACCGGCCGCGTCGTGCGGGGCCACGGCGCGCGGGTCGTCGGCGGTACGCGCCTGCGCCGCCTCGTCCGCCCAGTCCCGGCCGCGCTCGGCGTCCCGTTCCCGCTGTTCGTCCCGCTCGGCGGTCTGCTGCCGGGACCTGTCCCGCTGTCGGGCCATGACGATCCTCGCGATCTGTCGGGGCGCGGCTGCGCCGGTGTTGCGGTCACCCCGGGCCTTCCCGCTCGGCCGGGGTGCAAACGACGCCGTCCAGGGCTCCAGGCTGGCCAGGGCCGCCAGCGCTCCAGGCTGCCAGGGCCGGACCAGCCCCTGCGACTCGTAGTACCGCAGGGTCCGGGCGCTCGTACCGGCACGTTCCGCCAGCTCGCCGATCAGCATCCGCCCCTTCTTCACCCACCTCTGCCGCCACGCTAGACCTTGCCGTCGATGTCAAGGCAACGGCGAATCCCGGTTGCCGGGGCGGGTAAGGCAACCGGCGGACGGCCGGCTCCGATACCGGGGCCCGGCGGCCGGCCCGGGACACCGGGCCTGGCGGACGACGGGGGAAGGATGTGCGATGGCGAGGCGCGGACAGGTGGGCACGACGACCCGGGGGCGCGAGGTCACGATCCCGGCGGGGGGCGCCGGGCTGCCGGCCGACGTGCTGGTCCCGGCCGGGGCGACGGGCGTGGTGCTCTTCGCGCACGGCAGCGGCAGCTCCCGGCACAGCCCTCGGAACGTCGCCGTGGCGAAGGTGCTGCACGAGCGGGCCCTCGGCACGGTGCTGGTGGACCTGCTCACCCAGGAGGAGGACCGGGTCGACGCCCGTACGGCCGAACTCCGGTTCGACATCGGTCTGCTCGCCAACCGGCTGGCCGAGATCGTGGACTGGATGGCGGCCGAGCCGACGCTGGGCCGGCTGCCGGTGGGTCTGTTCGGCGCCAGCACCGGGGCCGCCGCCGCTCTGGTCGCCGCGGCGGCCCGCCCCGAGCAGGTCCGTGCCGTGGTCTCCCGGGGTGGCCGGCCGGACCTGGCCGGCACCGCCCTGCCCCAGGTGGCCGCCCCGACGTTGCTACTGGTCGGCGGGCTGGACGAACAGGTGATCACGCTGAACGAGCAGGCGATGGCGGAGCTGGGCGAGGTCGGCGAGCTGCGGGTGGTGCCGGGCGCGACCCACCTGTTCGAGGAACCGGGCGCCCTGGCGCAGGTCGCCGACGCGGCGGCCGACTGGTTCGCCACCCACCTGCGCCCGCCCGCCTGACGGCGGTGGGTCAGGCCGGTCGAGCGGTGGCGGCCTGCCGGTGCCGCTGCACGGTGTCGATCACCCGGTACGCGACCGCCGTGATCGGCACCGAGACGAACGCCCCGGCGATCCCGGCGATCAGCGTGCCGGCGGTCACCGCCACCAGGATCACCGCCGGATGCAACTGGACCTGCCGCTTCATCACCAGTGGCTCCAGCAGGTTCCCCTCGATCTGTTGCACGGCGATCACCGCGGCCAGGGTGAGCAGCGCGATGGTCGGCCCCTTCGCGGCGAGCGCCACCAGCACCGCCACCGCCCCGGCCACGGTGGCGCCGATGATGGGGACGAAGCCGCCGAGGAAGGTGATCAGGGCGAGCGGCAGGGCGAGCGGCACCCGCAGCAGCACCAGGGCCAGGCCGATCCCGAGAGCGTCGATCGCCGCGATGATCATCGTGCCCCGGCTGTACGCGCCGAGCGTCCGCCAGCCCACCCGGCCGGCCTCGGCGGCGACGTCCCGGTTCGGGCCGGTCGTGCGGCGCAGCACCCAGTGCCACATCGACCGGCCGTCCTTGAGCAGGAAGAAGAGCAGCACCAGGGAGAGCAGGACGGAGCCGGCGACCTCGGCGGCCGTACGTGCCCCGCCGACCGGGTCGGGTACGCCACCGCCCAGCCCGTCCCGGGTCTGCCTGATCAGCTTGTCGAGCTGGGCGTCGGTGACCGGGAGGGTGGAGGTGGCGAAGTCCCGGGTCCGCTGGAGCCCCTGGTCGAGTTCCTGGCTCAGCTCGCCGAACTGGCTCGCGGTCAGGTTCCACACCAGCGCCCCGACACCGACCAGGATGCCGAGCAGGAACAGCACGGTGAGCAGGGCGGCCAGCGCCGCCGGCAGCCGGAGCCGGCGCAGCAGGAGCAGCACCGGGTCGAGCAGGGCGGTGAGGAAGAGCGTCACGGCCAGCGCGATGGCCAGCGGTGCCAGCAGCACGGCGATCTTTCCGACCAGGTACAGCCCGGCGACGACCACCACCAGGCAGGCGCTCCAGAGCACGGCGGAGCGAACCAGCCACGGGAGCCCCGTCCACGCCTGCCGCGGCCCCGCGCGGCTCCCGCCGTCCGTCGTACCCCCGGCACCGTCGTCGACCACGTCAGCCCTCCCGCCTTCCGGCGACGTCCATACCCGTACGCCGACTCTCCGACACCACACCGCACCGCGCGCGAATCTCGGACAAGCTGTCGTTCGGACGGAGCGACAGCTGTCCAAGGTCGGCCGCAGGGTTGGCGGTTTGTGGGTGCTGGGGCAGGGAAGGCCGCCCTTGAGGAACGAGCGGAGGAGGAAACCGTGAGCGACTTCCTGGACAAGGCCAAGGACTTCGCCGACAAGCATGACAAGCAGGTCGACCAGGGCATCGAGAAGGTTGGCGACATGATCGACCAGCGCAGCGGCGGCAAGCACGGCAACCAGATCGACAAGGGTGTCGACATGGCGCAGCGGCGTACCGGTGAGGGCGACACCTCGCCGCGCTGACCTCGACCCGGCTCCCGGGCGTCGCCCAGCGGCGGCCGGGACCGTCGTGTCTCGCCGGGAGCGAACCGGAAATCCATCCCGGCTCACTGGCCGATCATCGAACTCTCTCGCTACGATCCGTATTCGGGGTATGACCCCAGGTGGGGTCCTTCCCGGCGGACCGGGCGGCCCGACGGCAGGGTCGCAGACGAGAGGAAGTCATCCGGTGACCGACACATCCGAGGCGACGATCCAGCGCTATCCGTTCAGCGATCCCGACCGGCTCGACCTCGATCCGCGCTACGCCCGGCTGCGCCGCGACGAGCCGCTGATCCGGGTCAGCCTGCCGTACGGTGCGCCGGCCTGGCTGGCCACCCGGCACGCCGACGTGCGCATCGTGCTCGGCGACGCCCGGTTCAGCCGGGCCGCCGCCGTCGGGCGGGACGAGCCGCGCAACACCCCACGGCAGATCAAGGGCGGCATCCTGTCCATGGACCCGCCCGAGCACACCCGGTTGCGCCGGCTCGTGGCCCGCGCGTTCACCGCGCGCCGGGTGGAGGAGCTGCGGCCCCGCACCCGGCAGGTGGCCGACGAGCTGGTCGACAACCTGCTCGCCGCCGGGCCGCCGGCCGATCTGGTGGCGCACGTGGCCACTCCGCTGCCGATCCGGGTCATCTGTGACCTTCTCGGCGTGCCGGTCGCCGACCAGGACCGGTTCCACACCTGGTCGGAGGCGATCGTCTCGACCACCTCGCTCAGCGAGGAGCAGGTCGAGCAGTACATGGGCAACCTGTTCGCCTACATGGGTGAGCTGATCGCGCGGCGGCGCGAGGAGCCGACCGACGACCTGCTCAGCGCGATGGTCCGGGCCCGCGACGCCGACGACCGGCTCAGCGAGGAAGAGCTGGTCGAGCTGGCCGCGGGACTGCTCGCGGCCGGGCACGAAACCACCGTCACCCAGATTCCCAACTTCGTGTACGTCCTGCTACAGCACCCCGACGAGTGGGCCCGGCTGCTGGCCGACCGGACACTGGTTCTCCGTGCGGTCGAGGAGCTGATGCGGTTCGTCCCGCTCGGCGCGACCACCGCCTTCGCCCGCTACGCGAAGGAGGACATCGAGGTCGGCGGAGTCCTGGTACGCGCGGGTGAGCCGGTGGTCGTGTCGATCCCGTCGGCGAACCGGGACGAGACGGTCTTCGCCGACGCCGACCGGCTCGACCTCGGCCGGGAGGTCAACCCGCACCTGGGCTTCGGGCACGGGGTGCACCACTGCATCGGTGCCCAGCTCGCCCGGATGGAGCTCCAGGTGGTGCTGGAAACCCTGCTCGACCGCACCCCCGGGCTGCGCCTGGCGGTGCCCGAGCCGGAGCTGACCTGGAAGAGCGGTCTGCTGGTACGCGGCCTCACCGCGATGCCGGTGGCCTGGTGAGGGGGAGGATCAGGTGAGCGCGGAGGAAGAACGGCCCGGCCTCGGGTGGCGGCTGCACGTGGACCCGACCCGGTGTATCGGCTCGGGCATCTGCGCCGGGACGGCACCCAAGCACTTCGAGTTGGTCGACGGGCTGTCCCGCCCGATGGCCGAGCGGGTGGCGCCCGCGCAGGCGGTGCTCGATGCGGCCGACTCCTGCCCCATGGAGGCGATCCTCGTCTCCGAGGCGGAGAGCCGCCGGCAGATCGCCCCGGAGCCCTGACCGGCGGGGACCGTCGACATCAGACCGCGCGGGCATCGGATGGCCGACATCGGCCGGTCGGCATCAGAGCACGGCATCAGAGCACGGCATCAGAGCACGGCAGTGGGGCGCCGGCATCGCAGCGGTGACCGGCGCCGCTGCCTGTCGAGCCCTCGGGGAAGGGCGCGACAGGCAGCGTCCCGTCAGGACTCGGTTGTCTTGCCGGCACGGGTCGTTTCCGCGTACGCCGAGGGCCGGCCGGGGAGCCGACGCTGGGCGGCGCGGTGCTGCCGGACGAGCCGGTTGAGGTAGAGCAGGGCGGCGGCGAGCACCCCGATGTCGTCCAGGTAGATCGGGTCGGGGAGCACGTCGATCGGGAAGATCGTGTAGGCCAGCGCGCCCCAGAAGGCGACCTTGCCGCCGATGCCCAGCGTGCCGAGCAGCTTGCGGGTGCGGACCACCCGCACGGCGAGCACGACAGCACCGGCGAGCGTCGCCGCCAGGACGAGGCCGACGACCACCAGCAGCCAGGTGCGCTCCGTCATGCGCCCACGCTAGCCGATGGGGTGCAAGGAAGGGCCCCTCGTCAACGCCTGCGGTATAGAAGGGTCCCCTTCTCACCCCGGAGCCGGGTGGGCTGGTTCAGGCCGGTACGGCGGCCCGGCCCCGGGCCACGGTCGGCGCGGGGCGGGCGACCGCCGGCATCTCGCGGGTCTGCTCGACGCCCGGCGACGGCTCGTCGGTCACCCCGGGCAGCAGCGACGCCTGCTCCTGCTTGGCGGGCGCGGTCGCGGCGAAAGCCTCGTCGCGTAGGCTGCGCGCGGCGACGGCGGCCTGCTCGGCGGCCTGCCAGGCGGCCTGCTCCCGATCCCGGGCGGCCTCCTGCCGGGCGCGCAGATGGTCCCGGACGGCCCGGCGCAGCACCAACTCCTGGTCGACCGGGTGCAGCCGGGGGTCCCACCCGTTGCGGTGCGCGAAGACGTCGCTGAGCTGCTCCTCCGACAACTCCCGACGCCAGTACGCGTCCAGCGCGGCCCGGTGCAGGTAGCGCTCGCGGTCGGCGTACTCGGCGGGGGTGCGCTCGGTGTGCGGACGGGGCAGGGCCGTGGTGGCCGACAGCCGGCGGACGTCGGCCTCGGCGGCCTCGTACGTCTGCCACGCCGCCTCGACCTCTTCCTGGGCGGACAGCCACTCGGCCCGCATCCGGCGGGCGGTGGCCGCCGCCCGTTCCGCCGCGGTCGCCACCTCGTCGGCGTAGCGGCGGCGGGCCCGTTCCTCGGCGGCCTCCTCCAGGAGGCTGGGCATGGCGGCCGCGCGGATCCGCCCGCCGATCACGGAGCGAAACAGGTCGGGCCGGGCGACCAGGCCGGCGACGGCGACGACGGCGAGGCCGAGCAGGGCCAGCCAGATCGCGGCGGCCCGGGGTACGTCGAGCAGGACGGAGGAGAACGCGGTCGGCATGAGGGGCACCTCGGATGGGACGACGTGGACTGAAGGTCGGGGCCCGCGATGCGGGCGGGGGCGGCGCGTCGACCGGTGCCGGACGGGACTCCCACCGGGCCGTCAGCTTCGCGAATGACGGCGGCCGGGGTCGTCGGCGGCCCGGCAGGGGCGCGGCCGTTGCCGGGTTCGCGGCGAGCCGATGCGGTGCCGGGGCGGCCGGGATCGGCGGGTAGCGGCCCGGGTCAGTGCCGGGGCGGACCGCGCCGCACGACGGTGCCGCCGGCCGGGTCGACGGCGGGGCGGTCGACCGGAACGGTCACCACCGCGACACCCGCCGGGGCGGGAGCCGGCCGTCGTGCGTCGCCGGGAACCGGCCGGGCCTGCTGCGGGGCGGCCGGATCGGTGCGCGGTGTGGCCGTCACGCCGGGGCCGGGGCTCAGCGAGTCGACCCGACTGGACACGACGACGGGGCGGGCCAGCCCGGTGGCCGCAGACGCCGTGGCGGGGGCGGCGGCCGTCAGCGCGGAGACCCCGCCGAGACCGACGGCGAGGACCAGGGCGGTCAGCGCAAGGCGACCCAACTCCCCGATGCGGCGCACCGTCGACTGCCACGGAAGGCGTGACCCGCGCAGCGTCGCCGGCCGGGAGGGGCGGACGATCGCTGCGGGCTGCACCACACCAACCTATCGCCGTTCCGGGCCGCCCGCAGCCTCGGCCGGGGGGTCACGTGGTGACCCGGGCCACGACCCGTCGCTGTGGACAGACGACACTCCATCGACAGCCAGGCTGGAGAAGGATGCGGAGCCCTCCCGGGAAAGGAGGGCCCCGCATCGTACGAATGGCGAGCGTCAGCCCGCGCCGAGCACCGGCGGGACGCCCGGGTCGCCGTCCTGCCAGACCATCTCGTCCTCGGTGAGCCAGGTCAGCCGCTCGTCGGACTCGTCCTCGTCGGTCCGCCCGTGCCCGCCGAGCACGCCCGCCCGGCCGCCGCCGGCCCCGTTCGCGCCCATCCGGCCGACTCCCGTGGCGGCCCGGTGCTCGGCCCCCGCCAGGCCGCCCGCTGGCCGTGCCGCCACCGTCGCGCCGGCACGGGCCGACCCGGCCAGCGAACCGGTGCCGCCGCCGAGCACACCGACCGGTGCCCCGGCCGGCGCGCCGAAGAGTAGCCCCGTCCCGGCGCCGGCCGAGGCGGTGGCGGTCACGCCAACCGTCGGGCCGACCGGCAGCCCGCCGCCGGGCGGCGGAGCGGCACCGGCGAGGGACGTCCCGGTGCCGAGGTCGGTGCCGGCGGCCCCGCCCGTGCCGTCCGGCGAGGTCGACCCGCCGTGGTCCACGCCCGGCGACGTCGATCCGCCGTGGTCCACGCCTGGCGACCCGGCGTTCGGCCCGTCCGTCGGAGCGCCCGGGGCGTCCACCGTGGCATGGCCGGTGGTCGGAGTGCCGCCGAGGCCCGGCGCGCGCCCCGGCGCGTGCGCCCCGGGGCCGGCCGTCGGCGTCGACGTGCTGGTGCTCGGGTCGTACGGCAGGTCGCGGTCCGGCGCCGGCGGGTCGACCAGCCGGCCGTACGCCGAGAGGTCGTAGCCGGCGGCCAGCTCGGCGACCACCTGAACCATCCGCCGGTGTGCCTTCTCCTGCTCGGCCTTGTCCTGCTCGTGCCCCATGAAGCCGCCGACGATCGCGCCCGGCAGGCCGCCGGTCAGACCGCCCGTGATCGCCCCGGAGATCGCCTTGTCGTGGTCGTCGGTCTCGGCCGGGCTCTCCGCCTCCTTCTGCGCGGTGCGCAGGTCGGTGGCCATCAGCGTCAGCCCCTGGCGCACGTCGGCCATTCCCTCGGAGAGGGTGGACGAGTAGTCGACGATCAGCGACACCCGGCGCTGGAACTCCTGGCCGGCGTCGCCCGTCCAGCCGTTGGCCAGCTTCTCCAGGTCGCCGCGCAGGTCGCGGGCGAGGTCGTCGAGGGTGCCCTTCATCGAGTTCCAGCTCGTGGCGAGCCCGTCGATCTGCTCGGGGTCGCCAGCCCGCACGGCCTCGTACAGCTCCTGGTGGCTGACGTGCTGGTAGCGCGCGGTGTACTCAGACACGAGGGTCGTCCCTCCCGTTCAGCGCGTCGTCGACCCCGGTGAGCGCGGCGGCGATGTCGGCGGCGTTGGCCGCGTTGCGCGCCTCGGTGGTCCGGTAGTTGGTGAGGATCGTGCCGGTCGCGCTCTGCGCGGCCTTCACCGCGTCGCGGAGCCGCCCGACCCGCTGGGCGTAGCTCGCCTGCAGCGCCGAGTAGCGCCGGGCGTTGCTGGTCGCGTCGGCGAACGTGCCCAGATCCGGCGGCCGGCACTGCAACTCGGTGCTGAGCTTCTTGAGCACGGCCTCGGCCTCGGCGAGCCGCGCGGCCAACCGCCGCTGAAAGTCCTCCAGGGACAGTACGTCGACTGTCGTGCGCCCGGTCATGGCATCCCCGTACGTCGTCGATAACCGTTGGCACGGATCAGGTTAGTGGACGGCGGCCAAACCGGGCGACCCGTGACGAGGACCCGATGGACGAGCGGGCCCGTCACGAGCCCGGGGCGAAATAGGCGAGCGCGTCCTGGCGTTCCAGGGCGGGACCCGTCGGGATCAGGGTCAGCAGCGACGCGGGCACCGCCAGCGGCGACACCCCGCCGTACCCGAGCGCGGTCAGCGCGTCGCCCGACCGGGTGCCCATCGGGTGACGTACCCCCTGGGCGGTGATCAGGTAGACGGTCGAGCCCGGCGCGCCCGCGTCGCCCTCCCCGGCGCCCGGGGCGGCCTGGGCCAGGACGCCCTTCCCGCCTGGCAGCAGCACCTGCTCGGCGGTGCGGACCGCGTCCCGGTCCCCCTGCCGGACCGGGGTGCCGGCCGGGCCGGTCAGCTCGGGCGGCACCCGGTCGAAGACCTCCAGGGTGGTGGTGGGCGGCGCGTCGGCGGTCGGCCTGCGGTAGGTGGCGCAGAGCACCGTCCGGCCCGCCTGCACCGGGTGCAGCTGCGGCAGCGTGCGCGGCGTCCCCTCCGGCTCCACCCGCTGCCGGGTCAGCAGCCGGCCCGCCTGGTCCGGGGTGATGTCGGTGACCCGGCCGCCGTCGCGCAGCAGCAGCAGTGCGGTGACCTCGCCGATCGACGCCAACCCCTCCCGGGTCAGCACGTAGTGCTGGCCGGCGGCCCGGAACACCTCGCCGACCCGGGCGGGCCCGTCGCCCACGGTGTGCCGGCTGGTCTCGCCGTCGCCGGGTAGCTGCGGCTCGCGTAGCACCGGCCCCGTCGGCACGGCGTTGAGGAGCTGCTCGCCGACCGTGAGCGTGGTGGCGCCGGCCATCCGCAGGGCGGCGGTCGCCGGATCCCCGCCGGCGATCCGCAGCCGGGCGTCGCCCGTGAGCAGGTACCGCCCGCCGTTCACGGTGACCAGCACCGCCCGGTCGCCGAGCGGCACGCCGCCGGAGAGCGGCCGGTCGATCACCACGTGTGTGGTGGACCGGTCGGGGGCGGCCGGATCCGGCACGTCGCAGACCGACCAGGGCAGCCCGATCAGCGACTTCCGGTCGGGCAGCGCGTCCGGCGCGCCGACGATCCCGACGGTACGTCCGCGCGGCCGGTCCGCGATGGACGCCCGCGACATGGTGCGCACCGTCGGATCCGCCTCGTCGAGGACGAGCCGGGCCGAGGCGTAGTTCAGGGTCGGGTGCAGCAGGCCGTCCACGTAGACGTACGTCGCCCCGGTCTCCCGCTCGATCACCAGCGTGTTCGCCTCCAGCGGCGCGGCGTTGCCGGTGAGCTGGCCGTACGCGCCGACGCCGCCGAGCACCACCGCCGCGGCCACCACGCTGCCGACCACCGCCAGGCCGAGCCGCCGCATCGGCAGGTTCGTCGTCTCGGGGTCGCCGGAGAGCAGCGCGGAGACGATCCGGCGGGTGACGAAGCGGTACGCCTGCACCTGGTCGCGGCGGGTCCGCATGGCTTACCTCCGGCGGCGGGTCGGGCCGCGACGATCGAGTCCGACGGCGGGGTGGGGCCGCGGCGATCAGGTCCGAGCAACGCCGCGGGCTTCCCTACGATAAGGGCTTGCCGGCCGGTCACCGGGGCCACCGCCGCCCGGGACGGGACCACCGCCCGCCCGAGCCGGCCAGGAGAGCCGCTGTCGAGAAGGGACGCCACCGATGACGCAGGTCCAGGGGCCACCGGGCCGTACGGCCGCGCCAAGGGCTCGTC